>CAYJEQ010000022.1:0-33039 GCA_964369235.1 uncultured Oscillospiraceae bacterium
TTCATTATTCATATAGTTATTATACCATATGTCTAACTTTTTGGGTGCAGTTCATATGAATAGGGGCTTTTATATTATGTTTAGGATAAATATAATATAAATTTGCCATTTGCTCGGTTGCCACACAGTGGCGAGAGCAAGGCATCTAAAATCGCCCTGCGAGGATAAATAATCGAAGTGCAACGGAGATTATTTATATAATCCCAATGATAATAGTAGCTATACCCCCACCTATTAGGGCAGAGATTAATAGCTTGCCATTGTCTATAAATTTACTGTTTTTCTGGTGGTAGCCTTTGATAGATTGTTTTTCCATAGGTAGGGATTTGATATATTCCCCTGCTTTACGGTTTAAAACTTCTTTATCGGTGTTACAACTGGACTTAACAAATAAGATTGCACGCTCAAAATACTGATTATCGGTGCTAATAACTTCGATGATATTTTTATTTACTCCACGAATCATTTTAAGATCAGTCCTCTCTTTATAAATTTGGATAGATTTCCTATGTAATTTAGTATATACATACCAATTATTAATATACAAATTTACCTAAAAAATTTCGAAAAACTCCCATTAATACTACTGGAAACCTAGTTGTGCATATTTACTATAAAAGACCTAGTAAATTTACTATTATACCTTTAATGATTTACTTTAAAATAGTGAATATTACAATTTGTATATTAATTATTTATTCACAGTCTGCTGGTCTTTTTTTATAAGCCTGTGGAAAACTCTGTGGAAAGTGTGGGAAACTCCCTAGTTATGGGAAGAAGTTTCGACATTTTCTTATGGTAAAGGGACTTTATCCCCTAAAATAGTCTATATTTTATTCAACAAATAGTTAATAAGTTAATTTCTACATTTTGACTAGGCGTTTTTATTATAAAAATACTTGACAGATTAAGTAGTGATGATTATTGACAATTAATGGGTAACTTTTCCAGTAATAACCCTAGTTGATTTTACAAATTATATTGTAGATAGCTAACAAAAATCATCAAAATGAAAGGTGGTACACTACCATGAAAGAAAACAAAGACAAAGAGAAAAAATCAAAGATAATCCCAGCCTATACAACTAATGGAGCTAGTCAGATTTCACCTAATTTTGGATACAAATCTACAAAGTCAGCAGAGGATTTTGTACTAGGACAAGCTGTAGAGGAAATTAATGACCATGAAATGTAATAAATCCTAATAAAACCCATTGTAACTATTATTATATAAACTAATAGATATTTCCTGCCTGTGTGCATTTTAATTAAAAAATATTGTTATTATTTGTAGAATATTGACCATGAAAAATCAGGGTGATATAATTAACTGAATAAGGCTGTTTATAATAACCTAAATAGAAAATACAATTGAGTTAAGGATATTTACCACTATAGAATGTGCAATAGAAGTGATTAAATATTTAGAAAAGGTAGGGAAGGATATGAAACAACAAGAGCTATCTGCTTTGGTAACGGATATGAGTAGTGATATAGTTTATATATCAGATACTGAGGACTATAGTTTAATATATCTAAATAAGACAGCCATAGATGCCTTTGCCCTTCAGGATAAAAAGTGGGTAGGGGAAAAATGCTATGCAATTCTCCAAGGCAAAGATGCCCCCTGCCCTTTCTGTACTAATCATATACTTAGTGTAGATGAATTTATTCAGTGGGAGTACCATAATCCCATAATGGATCAGAGATTTTTTCTAAGAGATAAATTAATTGAAGTAAATGGCAAACTAGCCAGACTAGAGATTGCGACAAATATAACTAGACAAACCAAGTTAGAGGAAGAACTAGAGGAAAGGCTACTAGAGCAAAAAACCCTTAACTCGTGTATTGATACACTGTTTAAGCTTAGCTCTCCTAGCATATCTATAAATATGCTACTGGAAACTATAGCTGTATATTATAAGGCAGAGCGAGGATATATATTCTCCAATGATAAAGAGGGAAATACTATCTCTAACACCTATGAATGGTGTAATGAAGGGGTGGAGTCCCAGATAGAAATCCTGCAAAATGTAGATAAAACAGATCTAGAACACTGGTATGAGCGTTATAGAACTCATGGGATGTTTTATATAGATTCAGTTAATGAACAGGTACTGCCAGGAACTAAAGAGTATGAAATTCTAACAGAACAGGGGATAGAGTCCCTTATAACTGCGCCGATATATAATGGGGAAGACGAGATAATTGGATTTATAGGTGTGGACAACCCACAAATCCACAGTAGAAACCCATATATAATAAATGCTGTATCAGGATTTATCGCAGAGTCCTTTGCTAAGCTAGAGCTTATGGATAGCTTACACTTCCTTAGTTTTTCTGATAGTTTAACAGGGCTTAAAAATCGTCATAGCTATAGTAAGCGTATGGAAGATTTTCAGAATAACCATTTGGGATCACTGGGAGTAGCCTATATAGACATAAACGGGTTAAAACTAGTTAACGATGTTAATGGTCATGTTTATGGGGATAAGATTATTATATCTTTAGGTAATATCCTAAAAAATCAGTTTGGGGAAGATGCCTACCGAGTAGGTGGAGATGAGTTTCTAGTCCTTTGTGAGAATATAACAAAGGAGCAGTTCCAGCTGGAGATGGAACAGCTTAAAGACTCCATAGCAAAAGAAGAAAATCTCCGAGCCTCAGTAGGTTATACTTGGAATGAAGAATGTGATAGTATAACTAGGCAGATAGAGGTAGCAGACAGTTATATGTATATAGAAAAGCAAAAATACTATGAAAGTAGTTTGGCTTCTCCTAAGTATAATGCACTGCTATCGGAAAACCTAATAAACGAGATTAATCAAGGTAGATTTACAGTATATCTACAGCCACAGATTAATCTAAAAACAGGGATGATTGAAGGTGCAGAGGCACTAATTCGGCGCATAGATGATGAGGGATCTATTGTAGCACCAGGGGAGTTTCTGCCTTTTTATGAGCGCGAGGGGATAATCTATCATCTAGATTTATTTGTTTTTGAAAGAGTGTGTAAAGAGCTAAAGAGATTTGACAAATTAAATCCTGATAATAATCTGAGGATTTCGGTGAATTTCTCCCGTATATCCATACTAGAAAAAGGACTACCTAAACATCTAAGGGAGATTAGGGATAGATACGGTATAGGTGAAGGTAGAATAATGATAGAGATTACCGAAACTGTAAGAGGTATTGACAGTAAACTTCTTGCTGAAATTATCTCCACCTTTACCACCGAAGGTTTCTATGTGTCCTATGATGATTTTGGCTCAGGGTATTCTAATTTTGAGATAATAACATTTACTGAATTTGACGAAATTAAGATAGACCGTAGCTTAATTAATAATATTGATTCCAACGACAAATCCCGTATAGTAACCCAGCTTGCCATAGATGTGTGCTGTAATCTCAGTAAAAAAACCTCCTCCATAGCCGAAGGGGTGGAAAGTGATATTCAGTACCAAATACTTAAAAAGATGAACTGTAATCTAGGTCAGGGGTATTTCTTTGATAGACCTATGGGGATTTCGGTTTTTGAGGAAAAGTACATAGTAAATAATCCTGTTTTTGATTGCCAGTAGGGTAGCTTAAGAGTATTCCATAATATATGGGGTGCTCTTTTTTGCCCAAAGAATTTAGGTTATTTCCAAAATGTTGGGGTAAAATTATATGGGGTACTGTCCCTCGCCCTTGGCGAAGGACAGTACCACAACAATTTATATATAATCAGAATTTATATACAACCATAGAAAAAAGCTGTAAGGACATATATCCTTACAGCTTTTATAGTTATACTAATTACACTAGTTTTTATCTACCCAGATTGGGCTGGACCATGCCATGTGATCGTCCTTCTGAGTTACTCTAATATAGTAGTAATCATCAGTGTTTCCAACATCTTCAAAGGTGAAATCACAATCACCAGTAGTTGTAGTAACGGTTTTTACTACTTTATTGTTTTTGATTAGGTCAACCTTTGCTTCGGTAAAGGCTAGAACGGATACAGCCACATCTACCTTGCTATCAGCATTGCCATCAGCACCTAGGGTAACTTCGCTACCCATTGGGCAACCGTTAACCTTAAGGGATAGTAGCATTCTAGCGCCTGTAACAGCGTATACATTTCGGTTATACATTGCGTCGTATACATTCTCTCTAGTTAGACTAGGTACGAAAGCAGCCATAATACCACCTTCTACACCATGCTCCATCTGATGGGAGTCACTACCTGCTACAATACCTAGACGGTATTTTCTAGCTAGTGCATCCTGTACACCCTTGCCCTCAAACTTCTTAATGTTCTTAGCGTAGATGGACTGGGACTCAAAGTCCTCAAATATAGCATGACGGGAGAATATCTCAACTAGACGCTGTGCCTCAGGATCGTGGAATGCCCAGTCAGTAGCAGCACTTACATGACCCCAGTCAGCAGCTGGGTGATGAGGTATACACTGTCCATTGTACTTTTTAATGGTTTCAAATAGCTGTGGAGGTGTCATACCATTGTCCTCACCACTACGGCACATTTCACCATCGTCACCACGATAGTAAACATTCTTATGTCCAAAGTCATATAGATGCTCATTAGGTGTCCACTCAAAAGCAAGGATACAAGCCAGTTCACCATCGGTGTTCATTAGACTGTTTGTAGTTCTCATCCACTCCCACTCAGACTGAGAAATCCAGTCAGGATAGCAGTCGTGGTCAGTTAGAGCTGTAAAGTCAAGCTCAGGGCCAACCTTAGACATGTGGTAGTACTGATCAATCTCACCAACACCGTCAGAGATACCACTCTGTCCATGAATATCACCAAAGGTTAGCATTGTATTATCATAACCATTCTTATCTAACCAGCTAGCAATAGTTTCTTTGCTGTGTTTTGGGAAGGTTTTTGGGGTTCTAATAGGTTTAGTAAAGGCATTTTCCCCTTGCTCTTTGCTTATATCAGCGTATTTATCAATATCACCAATAGGTAGGCTATTGTAAACAATGGAGGCATTTCTGTAGAAATGACCATTCTTCCAAGCAAACTGCCACAGTAGGTGGATAACATTATTATCATCTACAAATACCTTAGGATGTACACCACAGTGACCATCATTATAGGACATTACTGTAGGCTGTGACCAACTGCCATTATTTACTCTGTATCTTACATGGATATCATATTTACCCCATGTGTAAGCAAATACCTGTACACCATTTTTGTTGGATACTAGGTCGATATTTTGGTACCAGTCAACACCATGGCTAAATTTATCAGGTGCTGTGGAGGTTAGTTTGCCCTCTTTATAGCTTACATCACTGGAAGTATAGCTAAAGGAAGCAAACTCACCAAAATCATACCAACCGATAGTAACACCTTCATTAGCTGCTACAGCAATAGGATTAGCTGCCCAGTCTGTAGAGGTGCTTACTACATGTTCCTCACTCCAGCTACCAGCTACATTAACTCTAGCAATTACATCATAATGCTTGCCGTTAAATCTATCATAGGTAACATATAGATTGCCATCGTTACCAATAGCACAGGAAGGACGGTAGGTTTTCCCACTTAGGGATACGGTCTGGATTTCTTCTACACCATTTACAGTTAGATAGGTAAGCTTTGTCTGGCTGGAGCCTTTAGTCTGGCTGGACCAGATTACAATTAACTTATCGCCATCTACTGCTAGAGATGGGTAGAAGGTAGCAATACCCTCGTCAATAGTAATTGTTTCGCCCCAACTACCTTCACTTAGGCATCTAGCTTTAATAGACCAGCGACGGTTAAGGCCTTCTGACCAAACAACCCAGATGTTTTCTCCTACTGTTTTCATAACAGGGCGTAGAACTTCACCTTCTCCTGAGATTTCTACGACATCTACAGTTTTATCTCCATCTAGTCTAGCTGCCATTAGGCTATCATGACCATTAGAATAAGACTGCCAGCAAACATATCTCACATCACCTAGTAGGGTAATGCCAGGATACTGGCTGTTATTTTTCTCTATGTCTGTAAGTGCAAAGCTGTTTTTGTTGATTTCTGCTGCTCTTTCCATAATAAAATTCCTTTCTGTAATCAAATAGTTTGAAATTTATTTCAAACTTAGTCCTTAGGTTACCACAAAACCATTAATTTAAAAATTCATTTTTAAACTTAGTCGTCATGCTATCGCCAATCTGAGGTTTTGTAGCGTTTTTGCAAAGCAAATTACAGTACCTCGTACTGTAAAGCACAAAACCATTAGTTTAAAAATTCATTTTTAAACTTAGTCGTCATGCTCACCTACACCAGCTGGCGCCTTAATATGTTTAACTCCAAAGGTTAGTACCAACAGAGTTACAAGATAAGGTAGCATCTGGATAAGCTGTGAGGAAACACCGTCCCCTTGTAGGTATATCTGGATTGCTTCAGCAAAACCAAATACTAAAGCACACACCATTACACCTAGCGGATTATATCTAGATAGGATTGCAATAACAAGAGCGATATATCCTCTGCCTGCAGTCATATCTCTAACAAACATATTAAGGTGGTCAAGGGATAGATAAGCACCAGCCATACCAGCTAGGCCTCCACAGATAATTACACCTATGTATTTGATTTTGTGGACTTTAAGACCTACGGTGCTGGCAGCCTTAGGATTTTCCCCTACCATACGCATACGCAGTCCAAAGCGAGTTTTAAAAATAATCATCCATGAAATTATTGCAATAACTATAGTAAGATAGAATGTAATACTCTGGCTAAATAAAATCTCACCAATAACAGGAATATCAGCCAGTGAGCCAAATATTTTACCCTCAATACTTGCCACCTGTGGAGAGGAGCCTTTGTTACCCCAGATAATCTGCATTAATAAGGTGGTGGCAGATAGGGCAAGTAGGTTAAGACCGATACCACTAATTACCTGATTTACTTTATATTTAACCGATAATATACCGTGAAACAGTCCCATTGCCATACCACCAAGTATACCTGTTAGAAAACCGATAAATACACTTTCTGAATAGTAAGAGCCTAAAACACCACAATATGCCCCAACCATCATCATACTCTCAAGTCCCAGTGCCATAATACCACTGCGAACTGAGAAGGTACCACCGATAGCTGCCAGCATTAATGGAATGGACATGGAAAGGGTGGATACAATAATCGGTACTATGTTTTCTATAATAGTTCCCATATTAACCCTCCTTTACTTCTTTAGCTGTGGCTGATGCCTTAGCTTTATCAATTAGTAGAATCTGCTTCATAAGCATTGGAGCTGCTACGAATATTACAACTAGTGCCTGAATAACCCCTACAAACTCAGTAGGCGTACTGGTGGTACGATTAAGGAACATAGACCCAGCACGGAGAGCACCAAAAATTATACCAGAGAATATTACCCCAATAGGTGAGCCACTGGCTAGGGCTGAAACAGCAATACCATCAAATCCATAACCAGGGGAGAAACCTACAATAAGTCGCTTATCCACACCTAGTACATGGCTGGCACCAGCAAATCCGGCAATAGCACCACTAATAAGCAGTGATATAATTACTACCTTGTTTACTGATATACCTGCTGTTTGAGCAGCTAGGGGATTAAGACCAACACCGGTTATTTCATAGCCTAGTACCGTTCTGTCAAAAATCCATTTAACAAGGATACAGGCAAGAATTGCAAAGATAATTGCGATTGTAAGCTGATATTTTGAGAATATCTTAGGCAGTAGTGCAGTGTCTAGGACTTTTTCTGTTTGTGCTGTGGAACTGCCCTCTGCTAAGAATACATCATTTACTAGATATCCTACAAAGTAGATTGCAATGGAGTTTAGCATTATAGTGGCGATAACTTCATTAGAGCCAAACTTTACCTTTAAAACTCCTACTAAACCTGCATATAAACTACCAGCAATAATACCTGCTAGTAGTGCTAGTGGTAGGTGGATAAAGATAGGTAAACCTAAATCCATAGGCCCTACTATAGCAGCAGCCATAGCCCCTAGGTATAACTGTCCTTCGATACCTAGATTCATTATGGTGGCACGCTTAGCAAAGGTAAAGGCTAAACCTGTAAATATTAGTGGGGTAGCCTGTGTTAGAGTTTGTGCAATAGCACTTTGGCTTAAAAATGCCCCCTCAATAATAGCTGCAAATGCTTCAAAGGGATTATATCCTGACAGTGCCATAATAATACCACTTAGAAGTATAGCAAAAAGTAAAGCAACTATAGAAAGCACAGCAGTATTTTTATCAAGGATTTCTATTAGTCTATCTTTTGTAAGTTTTTTCATACTACAGTACCTCCTTCTCTAATTCTCCACCAGTCATAAGGATACCTAACTGGTTTTCAGTAATCTTATCTGGGTGGGACTCTGCTACAATTTTACCGTCGTAGATAACAGCTATTCTATCGCTTAGACAGCGTGCTTCATCTAGGTCAGCAGAGATAAGAAGTATTGCCTTACCCTCATCACGAAGATCTAGTAGCTTATTGTGTATATACTCCTGTGCACCAACATCAACACCTCTAGTAGGCTGTGCAACGATGATTACATCAGGGTTTTGGCTAAATACTCTTGCAATAATAACCTTCTGCTGATTACCACCAGACAGAGAACTACAGGTAACCTGTGTATTAGGGGCTTTTACTAGGTATTCCTTGGATTTTTCGTCAGCGTAGGTTTTTACTGCGTTCTTGTCAAATATACCATTCTTCTGGAAAATATCCTTGGTGTGATAACCTAGTATAGTGTTGTACTGGATGCTCATATCATTAACAAGTCCCCTAGTGTGGCGATCCTCAGGAATATGGCCAATGCCTGTATTTATAAAATCAGATACAGTGCCAACTACCTCTTTGCCGTCCTTAGTAAGCTTTATTGTATCGGCTTTGGTTATGCCTGTAAGTACCTCGATTAGCTCGGTCTGTCCATTGCCTTCTATACCGGCAAGTCCTAGGATTTCTCCCTTATGTAGAGTTATATTTATATTATCTAGTATCTTATTATCACCTTTAGTTAAATTAAGGTTTTCTACCTTAAAGTAGGCTTCGCCAACTGTTTCGGCTCGCCTTGTTACTCCTAGAGCAACATTTCTTCCTACCATCATCTCTGCTAGGATATTTGTATTAACCTCTGAAATAGGCACACACTGATTTACCATCTTACCATCACGAAGAACGGAAATTCTATCAGCGATTGCCATGGTTTCCTTTAGCTTATGGGTGATTATGATTATGCTTTTGCCTTCTTTTTTAAGCTCTCTCATAACCTTAAAAAGCTCCTCTATCTCCTGAGGTGTAAGTACAGCTGTTGGCTCATCTAGTATAAGAATATCTGCACCACTATAAAGGGCTTTTAAAATCTCAACCCTTTGCTGTTCCCCCACCGACAACTCCTGAACTTTCTGATTAGGAGAGATAGCGAAGCCGTATTTTGTAATCATGTCTGAAACTTTTTTTTCTGCAGCTTTGTAATCAAAGAAAATCCCCTTAGTTGGCTCATTGCCGATTACTATATTCTCTGTTACTGTCATAACAGGGGTAAGCATAAAATGCTGATGTACCATGCCGATACCTAGAGATATAGCCTGTGAAGGACTTTTTATAGTTACCTTCTCACCATTTATAAATATCTCACCAGCATCTGGTTTGCACATACCATATAGTATTTTCATAAGGGTGGATTTACCTGCGCCATTTTCCCCTAAAAGAGAGTGAATCTCCCCTTTGGCAACCTGTAAAACTGCGTCATCTACTGCTCTTACTAGAGGGTACTGCTTAACAATACCACGCATTTCGATAGCGTTCATAATGTTCCCCTTTATTTAAAAGTTACTGTTAATTTAAGTAAACGAAATATCATAAATTTGTTTATTCTCTCCCCCACCATGAGAGTGAAGGAGAGAATAATTAATGCTTACTGAATAACTGGGTGCTAAGCACACAGTTATAAATCGCCACAATATTGTGGCGATTTAACCTCAAAACAAGGGCGTTTTGAGGTTAAGATGGGAGATTTTCAGCCTGCCTGAATTTGGAGCTATACTCCAAATTCAGAGTGCAAAGTTTTTATAATAATGGATTAAAAACTTTGCACTTCTAAACACCCAAAAACATATTAAATAAACCTATAAGTATGTTTTTGGGTTGTTCAGCAGGCTTTAATTATGGTTATTTCTATTAAGTTAAAACTTTAAAATTACTGCTGATACTGATTTGCTGCTACCCAAGCTTCTAGCTCTTCTGCTGTTGTTGGAGGAACTAGTGTGCCATCAACGATCTGCTGACGGATTTCTTCTACGATAGCAATCATATCTTCTGGTAAAACGATATTAGATCCCTCTACAGAGTATCCTACAGAACCTTCCTTAAGACCACTTACTTTAGAGCCTTCTGCCCATGTGCCTTCTACAAAGGATTTGATTTCGTTGTATACGATTTCGTCTACATTTCTAATAGCTGTAGCTGCAATGTAGTCAGGCTCGATGTGATTCTGATTACCACCTACGCCAAAAGCATATAGATCAGCTTCTTTTGCTGCTGTAAATACGCCCATACCAGATGCACCAGCAATATGCTGTACAAAGTCAGCACCACGGTTGTACATAGATAGTGCAATTTCCTTACCCTTAGCTGGATCGTTAAAGTTATCAACGGTAGCTTCTAGCACCTCTACTTCTGGGTTAACATACATAGCACCAGCAGTGTAACCGATAATACCCTGTCTTAATACTGGGCTTTCCATACCTAGAACAACGCCGATTACATTATCATCATTTGTTTTAGCAACATCGGACTGAGTTGCTAGACCTGCAATAACACCTGTTAGGAATGTCTGCTCTGTCCATTTGGTGGATACTGTGCTTACATTTGGATGTTCAAGGCTATCATCAATTAGGGAGAACTTCTGCTCAGGGAAATCTGCACTTACTTCTAGTACAGCTTCACGCTGGTCATAAGCTAGACCTAGGATTAGATCGTATTCTTCTGTTTCAGCAAACATACGATAGTTAGGGATGAAGTCACTGCTTGTTGTTGGCTCAACATAGTCAAATTCGATACCGAACTCTTCCTGAGCTCTTAGTACACCTGCATAGGTCATGTCATTAAAGTTCTGGTCACCTAGTCCACCTGTGGATAGGATAACACCCACTTTGATTGGATCAGCTTCTGCTGTAGATGTGGTGGATTCACCAGTTGCATTGGAATCACCAGCTGCTGGAGCAGAGGAAGCTGTTTCGCTGGAACAGGCAGTTGTTAGCAGCATAGCTGCTGTCAGTGTAAGTACTAATAGTTTCTTCATAATTATAACCATTCCTTTTAGTTTTTAGAGTCTAAGCTCTATATGATTTAGAGGAGGTTACTCCTCGCTACTGAATAAGATTATCACATTTTGTTAACATATAGATAGTAAATACTTTGACAAAAAGTAACATTATTTTGTTAAAGTTAAAAAAAGTAAAGCTGTTATTACTATTATTATGGCTAAATTTGCACTATATTGACTTTTTATGTTACTTATTTAATCTTCTTTCCTTATCAGGGTTAATTCCCATATATTTCTTATAAAGTCGTGAGAAATAACCTGGATTTACATATCCTACCTGATAACCAATATCTGCAATTCTCTTGTCGGTGTTTAGTATTAGGGTACGGGCTTTTTTTAGTCGGTACATAATTATATACACACTGATATTTTCCCCTACCTCCTCCTTAAACATCCTAGAGAAATACTCTGGGGAACGATGGACAAGTTTTGCTATATCTACTAGGTTTATCTGTTTATCATAGTTTTGATGAATATAGTCTAGGGCAGTAGCAATGGAGCTACTATAACCACTGCCACCATCTATTATAAGTAGATTAAGCATCTCTTTTATTCTATCCATGCAAATTTGTAGTGTGGTTATGGTCATTAAATTATCAGAGGTACTAGCTGGTATTAGTTTCTGATTATGACAGTGCTGTTCTATAGTTATATAGAGATTAATCCACTGTTTTTTAAGCCACACCACCTGTGTGTACTCTAGGGACTTAACACTTTGGAAAAGTTTTTCCAGCTCTACATCTACTTCACGATAGGACTTTAGGGCAAATAGAGAATGTATCTCTCCAAAGTGCTCCTGAATTTTTCTATTATATCCATCTTCTTCTGAAAGCATATCGCTACAGCAGTAGAGCTTATTTTCCTGTTTAAAGAAATACATCTCCAGTGCCTCTATAGCTTCCTCCACAGCCCTAGTAGAACTACCAAATCCCATATGCTCCACACCTATTCCCACAGGGCAGTTATACTCCTTACAGATGAAATTACCTATGGACAGGCTATGATTATAAAGATTCTCATCACCTTGTAGTATTATCTGTAGATAACCTTGATGTAGGGCATATAGCACCAGAGTATTATTACCTGTTAAGATATGGCTATAGATATGCTCTCGGTGTTCCCATAGAGACCGTGACATGGTAAGGACGATATAGCTTTTCTGTAAGTCAGCTCCTAACCTCTGCCAAAAGTCCAGTATCTCCTGGGTGGACTTACCCTGAAATATATCAAAAAGATCAATCATATAATCCTGTGCTAGGTTTATCTCTTTGTTTTGAATAATGTCTATCTTCTTCTCTAGCACCCCTTCCAGTATATGGGTTAAATCACCACTACGCATTTCTGACTTTAATAGATAGCTAGTAGCACCGTAGTTAATAGCACGCTGTGCATAGGAAAATTCAGCGTGATTAGTAAGTACAATAAACACTGTATAAGGCAGTAGGGGACTTACCTTCTCCATTAATTCCAGCCCGTCCATAACAGGCATCTGTATATCGGTGACAATTACATCGGGCTTTAACTCTATTACCTTATCAAAGGCTTCTTTGCCGTTTTTAGCACTGCCTAGTATCTGGAATTTATCTCCTTTAAGGCTGATACAGTAGTTTATCCAGTCCCTTATTGGCTTCTCATCATCTACTGTAAAAACTGTCAGCTTCATATTTATATCATTCCTTTCACTGAGTTTTGATAGTTACTTTATATTATTGGATTTACTGAGTGTTTGGGAGCTTTACTATTATTTTAGTACCTTTACCTAGAGTTTCCCCTAAAGAGATACCGTAGTTATCCCCGTAGTTTATCTTTATTCTCTCGTCAATATTATGTAAACCTACACTGTTTACATTAATACTTTGATTAAGGGCTTTATCCATCTGTTCCTCAGTCATGCCAATACCATTGTCTATTATCTCAAAATAGATATTATCTTCATGAGTTCTACCGATAATCTCTATTACCACCATCTCCTCACTACCCACATTATAAAATATTGCATTTTCTACCAGTGGTTGTAGTAGTAGGGTGGGGATAAGAGCATTCTCTATAGAGGGGTCAATATGGTACTTTACCATAAAGCTATCAGGATAACGATAGGATTGGAGGGTTGCATAGTCCACCACAGTGTCAATTTCCTGTGAGATGGTTATATATTCGTCAGACCGTGATAGAGTTTTTCGCAGTAGCTTAGAGAAACTAAAAAGCATATCACTTACCCTTTGGGTATCACCCATCTCTGCTAGAAATCTTATAGAGCTTAAGGTATTATAAATAAAGTGGGGATTAATCTGTGCCTGTAGAAAATCTAGCTCTGCCATTCGCTTTTTCTTCTCCTCGGTTTTAACCGAGTCAATAAGTCTATCAATCTCTCCTACCATGTGGTTAAATGAATTTGCAATCTCCCCAAATTCATCGGCCTTTAGATAATCTATCCTTGTGGAGAAATCCCCCATAGTTACCTGTTCCATACTGGTTTTAATGGTGTCTATAGGTTTTTTCATATACTGGGTAAACCATATCATTGTAATTAGTGTAATGACAATAAAAACTAACATCATAAAGAAAAGATTATTACCCAGTGATATTATGTCACCTTCCATAAGTTGAACAGGTATATTAGCGATAATATTCCAGTGGGTACTAGGAATAGGCTGGGTAATCTGTATAAAATCTGGATTATCTGTATTAGTAGAGTATTTACTGCCGATTAAGCCTTTGTTTTTATGGGAGATAATAGTATTATCCTTATCTATAATAATATGTTCCTTATTGTCGGTAATTAAACTGTGGTAGGTATTATATAACACATGCTCACTAATAGTTATTACTAAGATCCCTAGACTCTCAGAGGTAATAGGATCCTTAATCTCCTGAGTAATTCTAAAGGTATATTTAAAGATACCCTGTTCATCAGGGTTGTAATTATAGTCAATATACCACTTGCCCTCGCTATAGGAGGAGTTTTCTATTAAGGACTTTAGCTCATTAGCTGTAATATTAAAAGGCTGGCTGTAGGGGTATTTAATGGACATATTATTGTATCCGATTATCTCGTATGATACTAGATTGGTAAAACGGCTGGTAACCCAAGTATATCTTTGGAAGATGTCCTCTACTGTGTCGCTTAGTTGGGTGGTAATTTCAGGGGTGATTTCAGCTTCCTTTATCTGTAGATAATCTGATACCTTACTGGAAAAGGCAATCTCGTCAGAAATTCGCTTACCACTAACTATTAAATCACTTATTTCACTGGCTGTAACAGTAAGATTATTGCTATTAAGGTTTATAACCTCCTGACGCATGGTGGAGCTAACGGCACTGTAATTGAGCTGGCTAAACACCACTAAAACCACCACTACAAATAGGGCAAGCAGTGAAAATGTAGTGGCGATAAAGTTTTTCTTATATTTAAATTTAAATTTATAATCTGACATTGAATTTCTCCTACAAGGTGAACTATTTATAGGTTATACAAGGCTGTAAGTGTAATATTTTATATAAATTATTATAGCATTTTTTACTATTAAATTCAAGTTTATAGCCTTGTAATTGTAGGCTATAGATAAAGCATAGGTGGGATTTTAGTTATATTGTTAGGTTAAATATTCCAGTAATGTAAAAAGAAAATATTTTATAAAGATTATAGGTGGAATTTGTAATAAATTATAATTGACTTTTGTAGATTATTACACTAAACTTAGATGTGGCAATCTTTTGAAATATAATATAAATTTGCCATATATAATGGCTGTTACAGCCCTAAAATAAACTTAGAAAAGGATGGAATAAAATAATGAAATATGATTTTACAACCATAATGGATAGAAGTGGTAAAGACGCTATTGCAGTGGACATACCATATTTGCCTGGATTTATAGAGGTTAGCGAAACAAGAGCTGAGTTTACCAGAATTCCTATGTGGATTGCTGATATGAACTTTGCAACAGTGCCTACAATTGTAGAGGCTATGATAGAGAGAGCAAAACATCCAGCCTATGGTTATTTCATCCCTCCTAAGGAATACTATGACAGCATAATTAACTGGCATAAAAACCACCATGGAGTAGAGGGATTAGCACCAGAGCATATCGGCTATGAAAATGGTGTGCTAGGTTGCGTGGTATCTGCTACAAACATCCTTTGTTCCAAAGGGGATAAGATACTATTACATAGCCCAACCTATGTTGGATTTACAGCATCACTGGGCAATAATGGTTATGACATGGTACACAGCCTACTGGTAAAGGATGCTGAGGGTGTATGGCGTATGGATTTTGAGGATATGGAAGAAAAACTTAAAACTCAAAATATCCACACAGCAATATTTTGTTCTCCTCATAATCCTACAGGTAGAGTGTGGGAACAGTGGGAAGTGGAAAAAGCAATGGAGCTTTACAAAAAATACGATGTATATGTAATCTCTGATGAAATCTGGTCAGATCTACTGCTAGAAGGTGAAAAGCATATTCCAGTACAGTCAGTTTCCGAGGATGCTAAACAGCGCACTATTGCCATCTATGCACCATCTAAAACCTTTAATCTAGCAGGGCTTATTGGTAGTTACCATATTATCTACAACAAGCGTCTAAGGGATAGAATTAACAAGGAATCCTCACTAGGACATTACAATAGCATGAATGTAATTTCTATGCACGCATTAATGGGCGCTTATAAAGACGAAGGCTACCAGTGGTTAGCAGAGCTTAGACAGGTTATTACTAAGAATATTGACTATGCTTATGATTTCTTTACAAATAAGGTTAAAGGTGTATCTGTATCTCGTCCACAGGGTACTTATATGTTATTTATCGACTGTAGCCAGTGGCTAGAGGAAAATAATAAAACCATGGATGAGCTAATTAATCTAGGTTATGAATACGGTGTTATCTGGCAGGACGGAAGAAACTTTTTAGCAGACAACTGCCTAAGACTAAACTTTGCCCTACCATTTACATTAGTGGAAGAAGCTATGGATAGACTGGACAAATATGTTTTTAATGCTAAGTAATAAATACAAATAACACAAAAAAACGGGTATATCTCCTCGCATACAGCGAAGGGATATACCCATTATTTGTACTATATTTGGAGCAAATATAGTACAAAAGTAATAAGGTTCTATATCAATTGTCGGCGAGGGAAGGCACCCCCATATAATTTTACTCCAACATTTGGTAAAGAACCAGTAATAGCCAATAGCTAATAGCTATGATTAAAACAATGTGGCAAAGCTACACTATAACTTTTCACTATTACTTATTTACATTACTATTCCACCATTGGGGCTTAGTACCTGTCCTGTTATAAAGCTAGAACTATCACTACATAGGAAGTAGATAGCCTCTGCAATCTCCTCTGGTCTACCTAATCTGCCCATAGGAGTTTCCTCCTCTATAAGAGCGATGGTTTCAGGGGAAAGACTGGCATTCATTGGGGTGGCAATTGCCCCAGGGGCAACGCAGTTTACCCTAATACCTGATAGAGAGGTTTCTAGGGCAAGGGCTTTAGTTAGGCCAATAATGCCAGCCTTAGTAGCTGAGTAGTGAGCCTCACAAGCTCCACCTACCATACCGAATATAGAAGATAGGTTTACAATAGTGCCACCACTACCTTTAATCATGGCTTTTATAGCTTCTCTACAGCAGAGCATAACACTGCGTAGATTAACTGTAAGCATGGTGTCAATGTCCTCATCAGTTAGGTCGGTGTACAGTTTATTTTGGGCAATGCCGGCATTGTTTACCACAGCATCAACACTGCCAAAGGTAGCTAAGGCAGTAGTAAACATTGCAGATATATCACTGGAGCTTGCCATATCAGCCTTTATTGCTAATATTTTACCAGAATACTGGGAAAGCTCCTCTAGTAGATTATCAGCACCAGCTTTGGTATTATTATAGGTAAATGCTACATTCCAGCCTTTTTCAGCAAAGAGTTTTACAGTGTGGTAGCCGATACCTTTAGAGCCACCTGTAATAAGGAGAGTTTTATTATCCATATGAAATCAACCTTTCTATTAATAGATTAATTATACTATAGTCCATATGCTATAAGCAAGGTTTGGTAATTGGAAAACAGCCTAGATTTAGGTAAATATCATATAAATATTGTCAAAACCCTTAATATATAGTATAATGTAGGTTAAACTATTAAGTGGTGAAAGGAGGGGCTTTAATGAAATGCCCTTATTGTAACTATGATGAAAGTAAGGTAGTGGATTCTCGTCCAGCAGATGAAGGAGAGAAAATCCGTCGCCGTCGTGAGTGTCTTAGCTGTAGCAAAAGATTTACCACCTATGAAATAGTAGAAACCACCCCAGTTATGGTGGTAAAAAAAGATGGCACCAGAGAGCCTTTTAACGCTGACAAGCTGTTACAGGGGTTACTGCGTGCTTGTGAAAAGCGCCCTGTATCCACCGAAACCTTAATAAAGGTAATTGAGGAGATACAGATATCAGTACAAAATGATATGATTAGAGAGATAACCTCCCAAGAAATCGGAGAGTTAACCTTAAAAGAGCTTAAAGCTATAGATCAGGTGGCTTATATTAGGTTTGCTTCGGTTTACAAGAAATTTGAAGATATACAGTCCTTTATAAACGAACTAGAGAGTTTACAGAGAACCTAGTGGAGGATAAGATGAGAGTTTTAATACTAGGTGATGTAGTGGGCAGTGGTGGCTGTGAGAAGATAGCCAAGGTACTACCTAATTATAAATCACAGAAAAAAATAGATATTGTTATAGCCAATGGTGAGAATTCAGCCGAAGGCAATGGAATTACCCCTGCTAGTAGCGATGATCTGCTATCTAGTGGAGTTGATGTAATTACAACAGGTAATCATGTACTGCGACGCAGAGAGATATACGATTACCTAGATAGGGAAAACTACCCTATAATACGCCCAGCAAACTACGATGAATCAGCCCCAGGTAAGGGTTATTATATACTTGATATGCTAAGGTATAAACTGTGTGTAATAAATCTTCAGGGGAGGGTTTTTATGCCACCAATAGACAGCCCGTTTCAGGCAGTTGATCAGATAATTAGTCAGGTGTCAACTCCTAATATAATCGTGGATTTCCACGGTGAGGCGACCAGTGAGAAGATTAGCCTAGGTAGATACCTAGATGGAAGAGTTTCGGCTGTAGTGGGTACACACACCCATGTACAAACAGCAGATGAACAGATATTCCCAGGTGGTACAGGCTATATAACCGATCTAGGTATGTGTGGCAGTAGTAATTCCATACTGGGGGTGAAATGTGAACAAGTTATATACAAAATCAAAACAAATCTTCCGACAAAATTAGACAGTGTTAAGGAAGATTGTGTTTTGCATGGTGTTTTGCTTGAGATAGATGACAAATCGGGCAAATGTACACAAATAGAGAGGGTTAGACTAATATAAACTAGACAATTATTTTGCATACCTTGTCTTTTAATGTAAAAAGATTTATAATAAAGACATAAGGTGCATATTACAACATAATCACACTACAACTACTAAGTATTTCTCGACAATGTGTAACTTACAGCTGCTGTAATATATAAACTAATTTATGCAGTATTAAATATGTCAAGGAGGAAGAATTATGGAAGTTCTAAAAGTTTCTTCGCGTTCAGTTCCAAATTCTGTTGCAGGTGCGATTGCAGGTGTGATTCGTGAAAAGGGTGAAGTAGAAGTTCAGGCAGTAGGCGCTGGAGCAGCAAACCAAGCTATTAAAGCAGTAGCTATCGCTAGAGGATACCTAGCACCAGCAGGGGTTGATTTGGTATGCGTACCAGCCTTTGCTAATATTCATATTGACACAGAGGAGCGTACAGCTCTTAAACTAATTGTAGAACCTAGATAGGCAGATTAATATTTCTAAGATTTTAACTACATAATTCTAGACTTTAGAAATAAGCTGTGAAGAAAAATTATGCCACCGGCTTGCCGGTGGTTTTTTACTACCTATATATTTATAGGCTTTATTTTGTCATGGGATATTATAAACTGTAACTATAGTAAGTATAAAACAGATCAAAACACACCAAACCATAAGAAAGGTGTTGATTTATATGGAGAAGAATACAGGCAACATATCACCAGCCCAGAGATATATATTTATAATTATTGCTATACTATTTGTTGCCATTGCCATAATTATGGTAGGTGGTGATACAGGCAAGCTCTACGAAGGAGAAGGTGTATTAGTTCGTGAGGTTATAATTGACCAGGATTATAATCTAGTTATTGATAATGTAGATATTACTAAATCCCAGTTAATAGAAACCTCTGATGGGATAGTATATGGACAGGTGGTAGCTATATCCAATATTTTGATAGAGGATAGTGGCTTTAGTATTTTTGGGGATAAGGCTAGTACCAAATATATGTCAGTTATAGATATATCCGTAAAGGAAGCCTATAAAGGTGGCTTTGGCATTGGGCAGATAGTTAGAGTAATAGCCCAGGTACCTATTATAGATTATCCACAGCCTGTAATAGGGGCAGAGGTGCTGTCCCAGATTAAAAAAGGCGATGTTGGTATGTTTTTGATTAATCGCTATACCGATGACAATAGCCAGCTAATCACCTCAGATTACAGCCTAGATATGAGAAATATAGCCCCTTATCAGTTTTTTGATGGTAGTAGGTTTCTCTTTATCCAGAGAGAAGATGGGTTTATCTATAATAAAGAGTTTTATGATGAGCTTTACAGTGTGGACAGTATCTGGACAGTAAAAAATTATATTATCGAGCTTATGAAAGAGTATCAGTAGGGGTTTGTACACTACTATACTTTTAAGGTGTAACAGGCTTTTAGACAGAATATAAGAGGTTACTTAACAATATTGGGATAAATTATATAGGGTACCTTCCCTTGGTGACAAGGAGAGAAGGTACCCTAGTATTTATTATATAACTAAAAATAAGAGAGAGTATTTAGATAAATCTAAATACTCTCTCTTGCTGGTGGTCGAGGTGACAGGACTTGAACCCGCGGCATCTTGGTCCCAAACCAAGCACTCTACCAAACTGAGCTACACCTCGATATTTAATTTTCTGTGGAGGTTGTTTCCTTCACATCGCTTAACTATTATAACTCGAATTACGAAAAAAGTCAATAGTTTTTTTAAAAAAATTATAAAAAAGTTTGAGATGCTCTAAACCCTTATAAATAAAGGCTTTTCACCATATAATGTAAAAGAAAAATCATCAAGCTGTGAAAAAAATATAATTTTCTAGGGATAATTTTTAAAAAACTGTGGTAGATAATTCTACCTACCACAGCTAATATTTTCTAGAAACTATCAACTACCCCTTGATTAAGAGCTTTTACTACTTCTTTAGCAAGTTTAATAGCATTCTTATAATCCTCAATAGAGGAGATTCCATAGTGGGTGTGGGCATATCTTACAGGGATACCAATAACAATTACTGGAACACCTGCGTTAGATAGGGCAATAGGAGCACCATTTGTCCCTCCACCTGTACGAACAGCACTTTGTACTGGGATACCATGTTCTGCTGCAAGATTAAGGGCAAATCTTTGATATCTTGGGTTAGTTATCATTCTAGCATCTATATGGCGAAGCATTGGGCCTTTTCTTAATGCTGTTTGCACCATATAAGGCTCTACCAAAGTATCATCAGCTGGGCAGCCTTCAAATACTATTGCAATATCAGGCTTTACATGGTTGGCTGCAACGGTAGCACCACGAACACCAACCTCCTCCTGTACCGAGATAGATCCTATTACATCTACTGCAAGTTCCTCTGTTTGAAGTTCTTGTAGTAGTTTAAGAGTAGCAGCACAGCCAAGTCTACAGTCAAAGCCCTTACCAATCATTAACTGGCTTTCCTCTATAATCTGAAAATCCACATCTGGCACCACTGGAGAACCAATGTTAATTTTGTACTTTTCTACTACTTCTTTAGCATCTACTGCACCAATGTCAATAGCCATGCTTTCCATAGATAGGGGAGCTTTTTTCTCAGCTTCGGTCATGTAGTGGGGAGGCTTACTGGAGGTAACTCCGATAATTTCTTTACCTTCGCTATTAATTACACGAACACGATGGGCTGGAATATTAGAGTTAACCCAACCACCTATCTGGATAAATCTCAGTGTACCATCTGGTTTTATAGCCTGCACCATAAATCCTACCTCGTCACTGTGGCCATCAATCATTACTACAGGGCGATTGCCTCTATTAGTAGGTGGGGTTATGTATAGATTGCGCATTTTGTCCTCGTGAAGTTCTCCTAGGTCTTTGCCATACTCACGGGCAATAGCTACCACATCATCTTCAAATCCTGAAATTCCGTTGGCATCGCTTAGTCTTTGGGCAAGTTCTAAAATATCAAATTCTTTCATAATACTTAACTATTCCTTTCGGTTTATAATAAACTTTATATTGGGCTATATTCATTAGCGAAACTCTAGTAAAGTGCTAAATTCATTATACTACAGTAAAGATATTTTGCAAGTATTTTATGTAAAAATTTCATAGATTATATAAAATTTAGAGAGGACACTGGTTATTGATGGAAATACTACTTCAGAAGATAAATAGTCTAGTATGGGGGATGCCTACCATTGCTTTTATTCTGTTTACAGGGATTGTGCTAACCTTTAAACTAGAGATAATACAGTTTTTTAAACTGGGAAGTGGATTTAAGCTAATGGTATATAAAAAAACAGATAATAAAGGAGGTATATCCTCCTTTGGGGCTTTATGTACCAGCCTGTCTGCAACCATAGGCACAGGAAATATTATAGGCGTTGCCACTGCAATAGCCACAGGAGGCCCAGGGGCGCTATTTTGGATGGAGGTTTCAGCTTTTTTTGGTATGGCAGTAAAATACACCGAAGGCTTTCTAGCTATAAAATACCGTCACCATATTAATGGAAAATACCAAGGTGGCCCCCACTATTATATAGAAAAAGGTTTAGGTAGAGGGTTTTACTCATTATCTAATGCCTTTGCTTTTTGTACTGCTTTAGCTGGGTTAATGGGTATGGGTACAATTACTCAGGTAAACAGCATTACTAAGGCAGTGGAAAGTTTTTATTACAGCCACAGAGCAGAAGAGGTTTTAATAGGAAATATTAGCTGGATAACCATAATCACAGGCCTTGTGGTAACAGTGCTGACCTATTTAATAGTTATAGGTGGCATTGGGCGAATATCTAAGGTAGCCCAGATTATAGTGCCAACTATGGTGGTGGTTTATCTATCTATGGGAATGATGATTATTGTAAATAATCTAGCAAGTATACCCTTAGCTTTTATGGAGATAGTAGGCTGTGCCTTTAATCCCAGTGCTTTTTACGGTGGGGCTGTGGGGTTTACTATTAAGGACGCCCTGCAAAAAGGCATATCCCGTGGTATATTCTCCAACGAAGCAGGGCTGGGAACAGCTCCTATAGCCATAGCAGCCACCAGTAGCACAAACCCAGTACAACAAGGTTTAGTAGCAATGGTGGCAACATTTATTGACACTATGATAGTATGTAGTATTACAGGTCTTGCCATTATAATTACAGGGGCTTGGAGGGAAGATTTGCAAGGTAGCGAAATAACTATATATGCCTTTACCAAAGCGCTACCCTTTCCACCACCTTTAACCCAGCTTCTACTGATGATTAGTTTAGTATTTTTTGCCTTTACAACCATACTGGGTTGGAACTACTATGGTGAACAATCGGTAGCATACCTTAGTGGTGGTAATAAAGTTATAGTTAAAATCTATCGACACCTATATATTATAGCAGTAGCAGTTGGCCCCTATCTAACGGTAACGGCTGTGTGGACACTGGCAGATATATTTAATGGATTAATGGCTATTCCTAATTTAATAGGGATAGTTTTAATGTCTGGTTTAGTGGCTAGAGAAAGTAATAGCTATTTAAGAAAGCATAGAATATAACAGCAATACCAGTAAATAAAAAGGTTCTATATCAATTGTTGGGGTACTGTCCCTCGCCATCGGCGAGGGACAGTACCCCATATAATTTTACCCAACATTTTGGAAAGAACCAATAAAAACTACCAATATAGGATTTGATACTGGTAGTTTTGTTGGTTTTATATGAAATGTTAGGACACTATCCCAGTTATTGATAAAGAGCTACTAATTTTACAATCAGAGTAGCTGTGCATACCACCTAAAAATCCCACCTGACTTTGGTTTATTCCAAAGCTAGGTGGGATTAATTATATTATTTTATTAGTGGATAGCCATCTGTAATTACAAGGAAGGGATTACTCTGTAACCAAACCTTTGCTTACAAGGAACTCCCAGGCTACTTCACTATGGGAACGCTGATTTACCACTACTTCGTAGTTCATGGCAATCATCTCCTCATCGGAAATCTGTCCTTCTAACATAGATAGGGCAGGTATAAGCTCTGGGTATTCATTGGCAGTTTCGCTGTTAATTGCTGTGGACATGGTGTAGCTAGATAGTGCAGACTTATCGTCCTCTAGTATTACCACTCCATGTTCAAGAATAAGAGCATCAGTAGCAAAAGGTGTCATTACATCAATATTTCCTGTAATTAATGCCTCGTACATTAAAGCACCTTGGAACTGTAGGATTTCTTTAAATTCCACATCTCCATAAACAGCGTTTACAGCTGGTAAACCATCGGCACGATGGGGGAATTCCTGTGAGCTACCAAATACAAAATTATCAGCTACACGCTGTAGGTCAGTTATAGTTTTAAGGCCATACTGATCTGCTAGCTCAGGCATTACACCGATACAGTATTTATTATTAAGCCCGTACATATCCAGATAGGTTATGCCAGCATCAGCCATAAGTAAAGTAGCTTCCTCTGCCACATCTTCTGGTGTCATACCAGGTTTAAATTCCTGTTGATAGATACCACCATACACCGAGCCAGAATACTCAGGATATACATCAATTTCGCCGTTTTCTAGGGCGCTGTATACGATTTTTGTAGCACCCATACCTAGGTTTCGTTCTACCTCTAGGTCGGTGTGCTCCTCTATCATAAAGGCGATAATATTACCTACAATAACACCCTCTGCCTCAGGCTTGGAGGATACTATAATAGCTTTACTTTGGCTTTCGGCAATATAGGAAAATCCAAAGCTACCAACTACCATTACAGCCACAGCCATAGCAGCAGAAATTACTCTACGGTTTTTTGCTTTAAGCTTTACTATATGTTCACGGGTTAAGGTTGCTGGGTTAGTAGCTAGGCTTATTGGCATAACTGCTTTTTCTAGCTTGGATATGGCAAAGTCCATTAATAGTGCCAGTAAACAAGCCGGAATAGCACCGGATAACATTAGATAGCTATTGCTAGTTTGGATACCGGATATTACATAGTTACCTAGTCCACCAGCACCGATATATGCTGCAATAGTCATAAGACCTACAGAGGTTACAGCAGATATTCTAACACCTGACATAATTACAGGCATAGCCAAAGGCAGTCGCACTCTAGTTAGTACCTGAAATGGTGTCATACCAATACCAGAGGCAGCCTCAATCATCTGAGGGTTAATATTCACAAGGCCTGTATAGGTGTTTTTAAGTATAGGTAGTAGGGAGTAAAGCACAACCATAAGTATAGCTGGTGGGCTACCTATACCGATAATTGGCACCAGTAGACCTAGAGCTGCTAGAGATGGTACAGCCTGCATTATATTTGCAAAACCTAGAACAGGTCGCTCAAGTTTTTTCTTAGTGGCAATTAGCACCCCTAAAGGGATACCGATGGTAATAGCAATGATATTGGCAATTATCGCCAGCCTAAGGTGGGTGATTATTAGATCTATTAATTCAAGATAGTTGCTGGACAAAAACTGGGCATATCCAGATAAAAATTCACTCATATTTATGACCATTCCTTTCGCTTAATTAGTTTGGGGTTGCTAGCTTTTATCCGTTGTCGCTAATGTCAACAAACTGGGAGCTAAGTGCCGTAACAAGGGTGCTTTTAGTAATAAGTCCAACAAGTATTCCGTCACCATCAATAATAGGTAGTGAAGGCTGATCGGCACTGTTAAACTTCTCTAGCACCTCTACTAAATTATCCCCAGGGCTAGCTGTGTGAGAAACAGCAACCATAACAGTTTCGATAGAAACAGATAGATCCTCAACAGCACGAATATGACGAGGGCGAACCTTACCTACAATATGTTTGTTTTCGTCCACTATTAATAGGCTATCGACCTTTTTAGCACGCATGATTTCAAGTGCCTTTAGCAGTGTTACATTAGCACTTACTGTTACTGGTGTAGTCAGCATTATATCCGATGCACGGATTAATTCAGGGCTGGACCAAATTCTACCTCTGCCTACAAAATCCTCAACAAAGCTGTCAGCAGGGTTTTTTAGGATGTTCTCAGGGCTGTCAAACTGCACCATCTTGCCTTCGTTCATAATGCAAATTCTATCAGCTAGCTTTATAGCCTCATCCATGTCGTGGGTTACAAATACAATGGTCTTGTTTAGCTTTTCCTGTAGTTTTAGCAGTTCGTCCTGTAGCTGATCTCTAGACACTGGGTCTAAAGCAGAGAAGGGCTCATCCATAAGGATAATCTCAGGGTCCATAGCAAATGCCCTAGCTACTCCGATACGCTGCTGCTGTCCACCAGAAAGCTGTGAAGGGTATCGCCAAAGATAAATCTCTGGATCTAGTCCTATAAGCTCCATTAGTTCAATGGTTTTCTGGGTGATTAATTTGTCATCTAGTTTGGATAATCGGGCTACGATTTCAATATTATCCTTAATAGTCATATGGGGGAAGAGTCCTGTTTGCTGAATTACATATCCCATATGGCGACGCATATTAATAAGATCAACTTTTTTGGTGTTCTCATTATCCAGTAGAATATCTCCTTCGGATTGCTTAACCAAACCATTGATCATCTTAAGCATAGTGGTTTTACCACAGCCTGAGGGACCGATAAGTGCTACTAATTCTCCTTTGTTAATTTTCATAGAGATGCCGGACACAACAGGGTGTCCTTTGTAGGTTTTACTTACATTACGAATGTCAATCAAGAAAAATCCTCCTTTACATAGTTACAAATGTTACAAAGTTATCCAAAGTAGTAAAAAACTGTTTTGGATAAAGCTGTTATTATAGTTCTATTTTATCATTTTTTTACAAATAAATCAAATGTTAACACAAAAATTTACATTTAACCAGTCTATGAGGATATATTGCAAAATATACTATTGACTACTTACAGATATTATAGTTAAATTAATATAGAAACTATAAAGAGAGTTGGATATAAATGTCAAAATTAAATATTGTGTTGGTGGAGCCACAGATACCACAAAACACAGGAAATATTGCTCGTACCTGTGCAGCCACAGGAGCAGCCCTACATATAGTAGGGAAGATGGGATTTGTAATAGATGATAAAAAACTAAAGCGTGCTGGGTTGGATTACTGGCATTTTCTAGATATAACCTATTATGAAGATTGGCAAAGTTTTAAGGAGCTTCATCCAGATAATCACTACTTCTTTACCACTAAGGCAAGATACACCCACTCAGATGTGGATTATCCTGATGATTGTTATGTAGTATTTGGTAGGGAGGACGCAGGACTACCTGAGGAGCTACTAGTAGAAAATCCAGATAGCTGTGTTAGGGTACCAATGACTGGTGGGGTAAGAAGCTTAAATCTTTCCAACACCGTTGCCATAGGTGTATACGAGGTACTAAGACAGTGGAACTACCCAGAACTAGAGAATAAAGGGAATCTCACGAAATTCAGCTGGTAATTTAAAGCAAGTGCAAAACTTTAAACTTTTAAAACAAGATATAGAATATATGGAAGTTGTAAAGTTTAACTGACCAATATTACAAGCCAATTATTAAAAAAGGAGAATGTAAAATGAACTACACACATCTATCCATAAGAATGGCATCACTATTTATCTTTAAGAATATGAAAAACTTTGCCACTGTGGAGGCTATGGCAAATATGCTTGCTGCCACAGGTGAAACAGGGGAGGCTTTTTGCAAGGCTTACAGCAACTACTACAATCGCTGTTTAAAGAAATCTCTACAGCAGTCTTTATTACAGGCTATACATTACGATGATAATATAGTTACTAAGTATATAAAGGAAAATGGCTATAGCACACTGCCACAGCCTATGATTGAAGGGGTGGACTTTGACCTTAAAACCATTAAAGATATCTGTAATATTGATAGCAATCAGCTACTAGTAGCTATGGCAAAGAGATTTGATCAGTTAGGTGATGTAATACTATCCCTGCCAAAACTGCCTCAGTCACAGTCTATTGGTATAGATAATTACAGCCAGCTATTGGATTTTTACAAAGAGAATGGTTATGGGTATTTTGCTAAGGGATCTGCCTACTACTACGAAAACTCACTGCCACATCTAGCACCAAATAGAGATATGGTAACTCTAAAGGAGTTAAAGGGCTACGAAAAACAGCAAAATATTATTATTAATAACACACTTAGCTTTATAAATGGTGGAACTTATAATAATATACTATTATATGGTGATAAGGGCACAGGTAAATCCTCCACAGTAAAAGCCATAGTAAATGAATATGCTCACCTAGGACTAAAGATTATCGAAATAAAGCTAGGACAGATAGATAATCTACCTAAATTATATGGATATATAGCAAGTAGCCCCTTTAAATTTATTGTACTGTTAGATGATATTAGCTTTTCTGAGATGGATAATACCTATAGCGCATTAAAAGCCTTTATTGAAGGTGGGGTAAATGCCAAGCCGGACAATATGGTTATCTATGCTACCTCTAATCGTAAGAATATGGTAGTGGAGAGATTTACCGATAGAGATGGTGACGAGGTAAGGGTAACTGACGCTATCCAGAGTGCGTCTTCTCTATCTGATAGATTTGGTATAGAGGTAACCTTCTTTAATATGGATAAAACTCAGTACCTAGTAATAGTTAAAGATTTAGCTGTGGAAGCTGAGATTGAGTTAGAGGATTATGAGTTATATCTACAAGCAGAAAGATTTGCAACCTATAAAAGTGGCAGATCCCCTAGAACAGCAAGGCAGTTTATAGCAGATCTAAAGTCTAAAGAAACAGCAATACAGCCAGGAATTGGTAAATAATTATATAGGAAAGTTTGAAAATAAATTTTCAAACTACAAGTTTTGAGGCTTTTCACTGGGAGGGAGTGAAGTTTTGCTAATACCAGTTTACTGGCAATGGAAAATCGCCTAAAACACTCCAAACTAAGAGAAAAACATGGTCGTAAATGTGGATTATAGGGTGGATAGTTTGAGAGAAAGTTTCAAAGATGGGTTTTGTGGTTTTCATTCCTTATAACATGGGAAATTTTCTCATGAGAAAACTATGCGAAAATCACACAAAAGACCAACAAATCAATGGACATTTTTATGATTAATATGTATATATAATCAAAAAGAAAAATAAATGAAATAAATCACCCTTAATCTATTGACAAAACACAACTAGATGTATATAATATTCAAGTAACCTTTGCAATAGGGGTAGTATGCCCTTTTTTGCAAGCTAAAAAAATTAGGTTAGGTGTCATTATGGTTTTGGATTTTAATCGCCTCTTTGAGGTGGAGGGAGAGTCTGTACCACTCAAATACAGTCTTGATCTTTCCGATGTGGAACAATGGGGTATAAAGCCATTTGAAAGTCCCGTAGAGATAGAAGGCATTGTTTGTAATCGTACAGGTATTGTTACCCTAACATATACAGCAGAGTTTTCTACCACTGTGCCTTGTGATCGTTGTACTGAGAGTATTGCTATTAGCCAAAAGCTAGAGTTTACTCACAAGCTTATTGCTAAACTGTATAACGAGGATCCTGACAGTGACTATGTAGAAGTACCTACAGGTAAACTAGACTTTAAGGAGCTGGCAACAGCAGACCTTATACTAGAACTGCCTAATAAGTACCTATGTGGTGATGATTGTAAGGGTATCTGCATGGTTTGTGGAGCTAATCTAAATAATACAAGCTGTGGTTGTGCTACCAAAGAAGTTGACCCAAGACTAGCTAAGCTACTTAGTTTACTGGACTAGAGGGGTGATACTATGAGTAAAGCTTCATTAAAAGCTGTTGAGTTACACAGTCAGGGGTATAACTGTGCACAGTCTGTTATCGGCTCTCTATGTAGAGAGAAGGAGTTTTCTATACTTACCAAGATAGGTTCGTCCTTTGGTGGTGGTGTAGGAGGACAGGGACAGATATGTGGTGCAGTATCAGCACTGGCAATCCTACTGGGTGCTTACAGTGGCTATGATACGCCAGAAAAAGGCCAGCCGAAAAAAGATCACACTGCATTAGTAGCCAATGCTTGTAAGCAGTTTAGTGATATTAGTGGCAGTATTGTCTGTAGTGATCTGGTGGAAAAACCAGGTGATAAGATAAGTAAGATTCCAGATGGACTTACCTGCGATGAGCTAATAGGACTAGCTGCAGAAATCGGAGAAAGAATGCTTAAAGTATAATGTTTCTCCCTGTAAGATGTATATAATTTTTTATATAATAAATTAATTTATTAGTATGAAGGAGGTGCCAAAATGGCAGTACCAAAGAGAAAAGTGTCGAGAGCACGCAGAGATAAAAGAAGATCCAGTGTTTGGAAACTGGATGCACCTGCTTTTTCCAAGTGCACACACTGTGGCGAACTAAAAACACCACATAGAGTATGTGGAGCTTGCGGTTACTACAAAGGTAGAGAAGTTATCAAAATGGAAGATGCTGAATAATTTCGGTATCAGTGTGTAAAGTATGAGGTGGAGCTAGTATCCACCTCTATTTTTACTACTCGCTATATACAAGAATAGCTTTAGCCAAAAGAGGATAACAGGTTTAGTTAAGGAGGAATTCCATGTCCGTTAAGATTACACAGGTAGTAGTAAACTCACCTGCTCATAAGGCAGGGATATTAGCTGAGGATATTCTAATTTCCATTAATGATAAGGAAATTAGAGATGTACTTGACTATCAGTTTTACATGACCGATAGCAAGATAAATGTAGTTACTAATAAGGGTAGCTACTCCATTGAAAAAGATGAATACGAGAATTTGGGGCTAGAGTTTGACACCTATCTTATGGACAAGCAGCACTCCTGTAAAAATGCCTGTATATTTTGCTTTGTAGACCAGATGCCTAAGGGTATGAGGGATACATTGTATTTTAAAGATGATGATGAGCGAATGTCTTTTTTATTTGGTAACTACATCACTTTGACAAATCTAGATGATGAAGAAATCCAGCGTATTATTAAGATGCGTATTAGCCCAGTAAATGTATCAGTTCACACCACAAATCCACAGCTTAGAATAGAGATGATGAAAAACCCTCGCTCTGGACAGGTTTTGGATTATGTAAAGCAGATGACCGACGCCGGTATTAAGGTTAATACCCAGCTGGTGCTATGTCCTAATTACAATGATGGTGATGAGCTTGGAAGAAGTTTATCTGATTTGGGGCAAATGTACCCTAATCTACAAAGTATTGCCTGTGTTCCAGTGGGACTGACCAAATACAGAGATAAACTAACTAAGCTAGAAAGCTATAATAAAGAAAAAGCAGTGGAAACCATTAATATAATTAATGAATTTGCTGAAAAAATGATGGAAGAACATGGAGAAAGAGTTGCATATCCTTCCGATGAGTTTTTCATTAGAGCAGAGATGGATCTGCCGGAATACGAATATTATGGCGAGTTTAATCAGCTAGAAAATGGAGTAGGGCTACTAACACTGTTACAGGCAGAGTTTACCGATGCCTGTGCAATGGCAAATGACAGCGACAAAGAGCGCAGTGTATCCATTGCCACAGGAACAGCAGCATACCCATTTATAAAAGCTTGTGGGGACAAAGCCAAAGAAATATATCCAAACCTTAATGTTAATGTTTATGAGATAGTTAATGATTATTTTGGCCACAGTATAACCGTTGCTGGACTTATCACTGCTACTGATCTTATTAAACAGCTTAAAGGTAAGGAACTAGGGGAAGAGTTGATACTTGTTTCCTCAATGCTTAAACATGAAGAAGATAAATTCCTAGATGATCTAACTGTAGAGGATCTACAAAGGGAACTGGGGATTAATGTTAATATAATTGATGCCGACGGCTTTGAGCTATTAGGCGCAATGATGGACGAAGAAGATATATACGGATAAGGAGGTGTCTATATGAGACCAATAGTTGCAGTAGTAGGTAGACCTAATGTAGGTAAATCAACACTATTTAACAAATTAATCGGCCAGAGATTATCCATTGTAGAGGATACACCAGGGGTAACTCGTGACCGTATCTACGCACCATGCGAATGGCTAAACAAAGAGGTTATGTTAGTTGACACAGGTGGTATTGAGCCATATTCTGACGATGTAATTCTATCTCAGATGCGCCGTCAGGCACAGATGGCTATAGACAGTGCTGAGGTAATAATATTCGTTGTGGATATTAGAACAGGTGTAACAGCCAATGACCAAGAAGTAGGGATAATGCTACTAAAAAGTGGTAAGCCAATTGTACTTTGTGTAAACAAATGTGACTGGATTGGTGAGCCACCAGCAGATTTCTATGAGTTTTACAATCTAGGTATGGGTGATCCAATAGCAGTATCTGCTTCCCATGGACATGGTACAGGGGATCTACTAGATGCAGTGTATGAGCATATTGATTTTGACAACAGAGAAGATTATAGCGATGAATACACCAAGGTTGCTATTATCGGTAAACCTAATGTAGGTAAATCCTCTCTAATTAACCATGTAGCAGGTACCGAGCGTGCTATTGTATCTAATATTGCTGGTACTACAAGAGATGCAGTGGATACAGTTATAGAAAATGATCATGGTAAATATGTATTTATCGATACAGCAGGTATTAGAAGAAAATCCAGAGTTCATGAGTCTATCGAGCATTACAGTGTACTAAGAGCTTATATGGCTGTTGATAGAGCTGATGTATGTGTTATTATGATAGATGCAGAGGTAGGTTTTACCGAGCAGGATTCTAAGATTGCAGGTTATGCCCATGAACAGGGCAAAGGCTGTGTTGTTGCAGTTAATAAATGGGATGCTGTGGAAAAAGACGGCAATACAATGAACCAGTACCTAAAGGGGCTAAAAGAAGACTTCTCCTTTATGTCCTATGTGCCATTTGTATTTATCTCAGCAAAAACTGGACAGCGTATAAACAAGCTATATGAGCAGATTAACATGGTTGCTCAGAACAATGCAATGAGAATTAGCACAGGTACTCTAAATGACATACTAGCCTATGCTACAGCTAGAGTACAGCCACCATCTGATAAGGGTAGACGACTAAAAATCTACTACATGACTCAGGTATCCACCAAGCCACCGACATTTATATTCTTTGTAAATCGTGCAGAGCTATTCCACTTCTCCTATCAGAGATATCTGGAAAACCAGATAAGAGATGCTTTTGCTATGGATGGTACACCGGTTAGATTTATCGTTCGTGAGAAGGATAGAATGGATACAAAATAGCATTGATTGACATCCTGCCTGAATTTGGAGCTATACTCCAAATTCAGAGTGTAAAGTTTTTATAATAATGGATTAAAAACTTTGCACCCTGAAACACCCAAAAAACATATTAAATAAACCTATAAGTATGTTTTTAGGTTGTTCAGCAGGCTTTAATTAGTTTTATATCAATTGTTGGGGTGACTTCCCACGCCGTCGGCGAGGGAAGTCACCCC
>CAYJEQ010000023.1:0-3987 GCA_964369235.1 uncultured Oscillospiraceae bacterium
TAGCTCCAAATTCAGGCAGGCTGTAAATCAATGCACCTGTTAACCTCAAAACACCCTAGTTTTGAGGTTAAATCGCCACAATATTGTGGGGATTTGTAACTGTGTGCTTAGCACCCAGTTATTCAGTAGGCATTGTTTAATACTATTATTCTACTGTAATGCTTATGATTACAACTGGATCTACTGGCACAGCAGATTCATTAGTTGCAACCTGTGAAATTGCTTCCACAACATCCATACCACCAGTAACATATCCAAATACTGGATGTGCTCCATCTAAATGAAGTGTACCATTATTTTCTTCGTACATCTCAATTGCTCCTGGCACCCATGGTAGTCCGATAGATTTTGCCTGATCTAGTAAGTCATCACCTGTTTGGTTTCCATTTACTATAAAGAACTGGCTACCATTACTATTAGGTGCCCCTGTATTAGCCATAGAGATAGCACCATTAAAGTGAAATAGCTTGCCTGTAAACTCAGTTTCAAAGCCTTCCCCCCAGATACTTTCCCCACCTGTACCATTACCTAGTGGATCCCCACCTTGAATCATAAAATCATTTATAACTCGGTGAAAGGACACTCCATCATAGTAACCATTCTTAGCATGAGTAACAAAGTTTTCCACTGCTTTAGGTGCTTCTGTTGGGAATAATCTTAAACTAATATCACCTAGAGTTGTGGACATTACCACCTCTACTGCGTCTTCTGGTATAATTGTGCCTTTATACAGCCCAATTATCTCTGAGGAAATTGCTGCAATTTCTTCTTCTGTAAGCCCTGTGTCCTCTGGTGCCTCCTGAGAGGAATTATCCTCTGTGGTTTCTTGTGAGCTATTAGCTTCTGAGGAAGCTTCACTTAAACTTTCCTGCTGTGAGGACTCTACTTCAGGAGTTTCGCTACCACAGGATGTTAAAACAACCATGGAAGCTAGTAGTAATGCTGTTATTTTCTTTGTATTAATCATTGTATAAATTCCTTTCGTAATTAAGTATCTTTATATATTATATGCTCAAAATATAACCTATTAATCAAGTGGTGTTTCCCAAGGTGTTTTAAAATTAGGACTATCTGGTGATTTTAACTGCTGATAGATAGCTCGTCTTTTCATTACAGTTTCGCTGTTATTTAGCATTTCTTCCATTGAGATAAAGTGTAGTTCTATATACTCTTCCCAACTAGAAAAATTTTTCTGTATTAGCTTTGCTACCTTTCTCATCTCATAGATATACTCATCTCTAGTAATTATCTCACCGCCATAACCAGAACATATCATCTGAGAGGCTAGATAAAGATCCCATGCTATGTACTTTTTTGCTATGCCATCTTTAACCATTTGTGAGTTAATAAGTGGGTAGAAGTATTCATTTATAAATACTTCTTTAGCCTTGTTATGGTCGGAGTAACTGTGGTAATCATATGCCCAACCACCTATTAGAGAGCTTTTTAGTGATGAGGGTGAAAAGTTACCATCTAGAAATTCTGGTCTACCTCCAGCAAACTTTAACCACACTGAGCAGCAATCTATAAACCACCATTCCTGTGGATTTTGTGGTCTATTATTTGGCGCCGGCTGTGCTGTAGCCACTGGCTGCTGGGTTGCTATATTAGGCATTTCAACTGCTGCCATTGCAGTCTTCTTCTTGAGAAAATCAAATATTCCCATTATATCTCCACCTTTTTAATGTCCATTTATTTTGACAACTACAAATTATACCATACTTCTTTATAGTTTACAATATTTTTACTATTTATTGTAACATTATCTATCATCTGTAATTTTAATGGACATAATTAGTAGATATTTTATATAAAATTTTGGTCATTTTTTAATTAAAATGTAAATTATACAGTTTCACTGTAAGATATATACAATTATTATTGACTTTTTTAAGTTAAATGTTATAATTAGAATTACAATATGTTTGACATATTAATCACAATCTACACTTAGTAGATAAATAGTTTTATGTTTAGGTGAAAGCTTATGTTAACTGTATCCCACAATACATTAAATTAAAAGCCTATCACTAAAATGAAAGGAATGTTCTAATTATGAATAGTAAAAAATTATTTTCCGTACTGCTAGCTGGTATTATTATAGCTACTGCCACTGCTTGTTCTAGCACTCCAGCTCCATCTTCTTCAGAGGAATCATCTTCTGAGGCACCTTCTACTGCAGCTACAACTGAACCAGTAACACTAACAGGTGTTGGCGCTGGTTTTGGTGGCGAAGTACCAGTTGAAGTTGTAATGGAAGGCGATACCATCGTGTCTGTAACTGTAGGCGAAAACACCGAAACAGCTGGAATTGGTACAGCTGCTATTGACAATATCCCAGTGGCAATTGTAGAAAACCAGTCCATTGCTGTAGAGGCAGTAGCAAGTGCTACAGTAACAAGTGATGCTATTCTACAAGCTGTAGAAGCTGCTCTAGTATCCGGTGGTTACGATGCTGCTAACTACAAAACAGAAGTATCCAGCGAAGCTGTAGACAAAGCTCAGGTAACTAAAGAAACAGACCTAGTAATTGTTGGTGCTGGTGGTGCAGGTCTAACTGCTGCTATTGAAGCTAAACAGGCTGGCGCTAATGTACTAGTAATTGAAAAAATGCCTTTTGCTGGTGGTAACTCCATTAAAGCAACAGGTGGTATGAATGCTGCTGAAACAACTGTACAGGCTGCTGAGGGAATTGAAGATACTGTTGAAATTTATGTAGAAGATACTCTTACAGGTGGTGGTAACATCGCTAATGTGGATCTAGTTACAACAATGGCAGAAGAATCTGCTGAAGCTATTGAATGGTTAGCTGGTATCGGCGCTCCACTAGTACAGGTTTCCTTCTCTGGTGGTGCTACTAACTCAAGAATTCACCAGCCAGAAGGTGGTGCTGCTGTAGGTGCTTTCCTAATTGAAGAGCTTGTTGCAACAGCTGAAGAAATGGGAATTGAAGTAATATACAACACAACTGTAACAGATATTATTATGACAGAAGGCGTTGCTACAGGTGTTAATGCTAACTCTGCTACAGAAGAAATCACAGTAAATGCTGATGCAGTAATTCTTGCTAGTGGTGGTTTTGGTGCTAACGAAGAGATGTTCTCCCAGTATGATCCAGAGCTTGCTGGCTTTGTAACAACTAACCATTCTGGTGCTACAGGTGATGGTCTTGCTATGGCTGAGGCAGTAGGCGCATCTCTAGTTGATGTAGCTGAAATTCAGATTCACCCAACAGTACATCAGGAAACAAGCATTATGGTTACTGAAGGTGTTCGTGGAGATGGTGGTATACTTGTAAACCAGTCCGGTGAAAGATTCATTAACGAAATGGAAACTAGAGCTGTTGTTTCTGCTGCAGAGATTGCACAGGAAGGTGGCTATGCATATGTTATCTTTGATCAGAATCTAAGAGAAAACCTATCTGCAACAGAAAAGTATGTAACTAACGGTCTAACAGCTCAGGGGGAAACTATTGAAGAACTAGCTACAGCTCTTGAGATTGATCCAGCTACACTTGCTGCTACACTAACTACATGGAACGAAGCAGTTGCTAACCAGAATGATGCCCAGTTTGGTAGAACAACAGCTATGGAGCATGATCTATCTACAGGCCCTTACTACGCAGTTAAGGTAGCTCCTGGTGTTCACCATACAATGGGTGGTGTAGCTATTAACACAGAAGCTGAAGTTCTAACAGCTGACGGTACTGCTATCCCTGGTCTATTTGCTGCTGGAGAGGTAACAGGTGGTATCCACGGTAACAACCGTATCGGTGGTAATGCTGTAACAGATTTCGTAGTATTTGGTATTATTGCAGGTCAAAGTGCAGTAGAATACATTGCTGAGTAATCTGTATAACACTGGTAATACATAAGTATATATTATTTACTCATATAGTTAAAATAGCTGTAGCAGATGGTGAAAACCTTCGCTACAGCTATCTTTATGAGTTATATATCATTTGTTAGAGTGTATTATCTCATTTAA
>CAYJEQ010000023.1:3997-32540 GCA_964369235.1 uncultured Oscillospiraceae bacterium
ACTTTATTCATTACCCCACACAAATATATCATTTGGTTAAAATATTTTTAGCTGGATATTTTATGTAGTCACTGAAATATAATAACAGGGTGCTTTTCCAGTCAAGTAAGGAAAAACACCCTGTTAATTTATACTGCATTTACACAGAATTATTTTAAACCATATTTAAAATATATTATATTGCCGAAATCTTTAAACTGAATATCCCTTACCGTTTCCCCAGTGGCATATACATCTCCACCTAAATATAAAGGAAGTATAACCGAGTCTTCGATTAAAATTTCCTCAGCTTTAAACATTTCCGTAGCCATCTCTTCCTGAGAGGTTTTACTGCCAATGTTAACTAGAATTTCATTATACTGGTCGTTATTGTAATTTTGGTTATTAACTCCCTTATTATCAAATAAAGATAATAAATCCATTACAACATCACCTTGTAAAACAATAGGAGTTACTGCCATATCATAATCACCTGATTCTACCTTTGTGATTAGTTCTTCCTGTGTTAGATACTGAGTGTTAATATAAACTGCCAGTTCCTCTGCCCATATCTGCTGTATAACAGGCCCTATCTCCCTACCTAGCTGATCATCAGGTAGCAATAGTGTTAATTTAGGGGTAATTAGGGTATTGCTGTTATTATAAATATTTCTCAGCCTTTGATTAGCAGTTAAGCCATCTTCATAATTATAGGATATTTCCCCTACATAATCTCGGTAGTTAATAGTACCTACTGAGGCAAAATCTGGAACAATATCATTACTAACTGTATATCCCTGAATATCTGGCATACTATCTTTTTCTACAATCGCTTGAGAGAAGGAATCTCGTATACCTTCATCATCAAAATAGCCATTCCCTTGGTTATAGCTTAGCACCCATAAAGTGTTCTCAACATATATAGTATTTTTATCGGATAAATCCATTTGCTGTGACTGGTGGTAACTTAGCTTTATCATATCGGTGGTACCTTCATTAAACCTTACAGTTTCATCGGTCTGATTTATGTAGAAGTTTACCCTGTATGGCATAGTATTAGCACTGTCATAATAGCTACTACTTTTATCAATACTTACTATATCCTCATTCCACAGCATTACAGTAAAGGGGCCATTGGATATAATATCATCATCACTTAACCCGTATTTACCCCTTGTTTCCTCTACAAAAGCCTCATTACAAGGCATGGCAGAAGGCAGTGTAAGGCTTCTTAAAAAATATGGATCTGGGCTATCTAAGGTTATGGTAAGTTTGTAGTCACTTTGTGCTACTACAGCCAGCTCATCAGAATCTCTACCATTTTCTAAAATTTCCTTAGCACCTGAAATATTACTGTATATATCTGCATTAGGTGAAGGGGCATTTAACATAAACATTCTCTTAAAGGCAAACTCAAAGTCATGGGCAGTTACAGGACTACCATTACTCCAGTTTACATCATCACGAAGGGTAAAGTTATAAACTAATCCATCACTGCTTATGGTATAATCCTTAACTATGCCATAAGCAGGGGTGGAGTTTTCATCTAATATAAATAAACCTTCCATGGTATTATAAAGGACCTGCATTGCCAGCGGATTTTGAGTATATTGGGGGTCTAAGCTTAAAAGCTTTGTTTTATAATCATATCTAAAGGTTTTATTGCTGCCATCATCACTGCTACAGCCTGTAATCAGTATAATAACTGACATTAACAATAGTAATTTCTTTAGGTATTTACTAAGATTTATCCTCGCCACCTCCTTCTAGAGGTTTGGGATCATGCTTAGGTACTATCACCACATTTACTGCTAAGGCTATAAGTATACCAACTAATGTATCCACCACTCGGTTAAATGTATAGCTAATAGGCTCTACATTAGCTAGGTCAGAAGTTGCTATTAGGAAAAATACGATACAGCTCATTCCTACTGCATCATTGTGCTTTATAATATTGCATATATATATTAGCAGTGTTATCCCTATGGCTGTCACCCAGTAAGAACTAGCTCCGCCAAAATATTCGCTACATATTATTACATAGATATACCCAGCAAAACCGCCCATACAGGTACCTATTATTCTATCCACCGAAGACCTAAAAGATGACTCCACTGTGGGCTGTATACACATTATAGCTGCAAGACCTGCATAAACCTGATCTCTACCATCTGGTAGATAATCATATATAAATAAAGTTATTAATACTGCTAAAGATGTTTTTATATTTCTCATACCTATATGAGGAAGGGACTTAAACACTGATAATCTCCGCCTTTTCTGTTATTTAATATTGTTGTTATAATATTCTTATTCTAGCCTTTTATAATACCAATATAATGTTGATTTTTCAATAGATTTGCGATAAATTTTCTATAAATTTTTTCTTATTACTGGTTTGGGGAAAACTTTTGTGGTGGTTTTAGTCAAATACTACAAATAGGCACAGCCTACTACTGTAAAATAAAGGCTTCACTATTAACTAAACAATCCCATTATCACAAAAGGACTGCTACAAATAATTTTCATCATTTGTAGCAGTCCGATTATTACTAATTACCAAATAGATATTTAGCAAATGGTGAATCTGGTGAGATTACTATTGTTGTACCATTATTAGGTAAGGTGGATTTATAGGTTTCTAAAGTTCTATAGAACTCGTAAAATTCTGGATCGGTGTTATAGGCATCATTATAAATCTTTGCTGCCTCTGCATCTGCGCTACCTCTTATACGCTGTGCCTCTGCATTAGCTTCTGTAACAATTTTTGCTGCTTCAATATCAGCAGAGGCTTTTATCTTCTCTGCTTCTTCCTGTCCCTCAGAGCGATACTGTTTTGCAATCTGCTCTCTTTCGGTTCTCATACGGTTAAAGATATTCTCATTATTACTATCAGGATAGTCGGTTCTCTTAATCTGAATATCAGCTACTACAATACCGTACTCGTCGGTAATGTCATTAAGCTCCCCTGCTTTTTCTTCTAGCATCTGATCTACATACTCCTTGTTAGAGATTAGATCGTGGGCTGTGGTTAAACCTATTCGCTCATTCATCTTAGAGTACATTAAATCCTCTATACGCTGATTAGCAGAATGTATTGAGCTCATAGTTACCTTAAACTTAATAGGATCAGATATGTACCACTGAGCATTATTATCTAGTATTAGTATCTTTTTATCAGAGGTTATTACCTCTCTAGGTGAGGTATCGTAGGTAATTAGACGGTTGTTAAACTTCTCCACCCTTTCGACAAAAGGTATAGTAAATCTAAGTCCTGCACCATAGGTAAGCTCTACCCCTTCATAGTCTGGGTCTGCTTGTAAAACCTCAAACTGCTCCTGACTAAGATTATTTACATTAACCGATACAATCTCGTTAAATCTAAATTTAATTGCATGTTCTGTTTCGTCCACTGTATAGGTAAACATATTAAATAATATAATTACCCCAATTACTACAGCGAATTTTAGCACATTGCCCAGTGATTTTTTTACCACTGATTCTATTGGATTGCCGTTTTCGTCTACATCTATTACTGGTGGGTTTACACCTTTACCTCTAAAGTCAAATCCCTTCATAATCTACACCCCTTTCCTATTTATTTAAGTCTAGCAGTTTAACGCTGCTTTCATCTTCCATAATAAATATATCCACTCCACTTAGCACCTGACTAATGGTTTCTAGATACATTCTTGTTCTTGTGGTTTCCTGTCCGCCTTCATATGCTCCATAAAGCTCTAGATAGGCTGCAACCTCAGCTTTTGCTGTTTCTACACGATTGTTAGCATAGGACTCTGCCACACCTATTACCTGAGCCGCCTCACCTCTTGCTGCTGGAAGGATTTCGTTTTGATATGCGTTTGCTTCGTTTATGTAGGCTACCTTGTCTTCCTTAGCACCTGCCACATCTCTAAAGGCTTCGTCCACCTCTGTTGGCGGGTTAACATCCTGTAGCTGTACTCCTACAATACGCAGTCCACTATTGTATTTATCGCAGACTTCCTGTAGGTCTTCAAATATTTCCTGTTGGATTGCGCTTTTGTTCTCGGTTAAGGCTTCGTCTAGGGTGTGACTTCCTATTACACGACGAATAGTAGACTCACCTACTACCTGTAGTGTGCCAGTAATATCATCTACATTAAATAGATAATCATAGGAATCCTTAATCTGATACTGTACAATAGTTTCTACCACAGCAATATTCTCATCACTGGTAAGCATTCTGCTATTTACATTATCATCGTATACTGGGTTGTACTGATCGTAATAATCAGTCTTAAAACCAAACTCTAAACGATGAATCATATTAACATCAACTACAGTTACAGTATCGATAAATGGTATCTTGAAATTAATCCCCGGAGATGATACAGTATTTACATAAGCACCAAATCGCTGGATAACAGCCTCCTGACCTGTATTAATAGTATAAACCCCTGAGAAAAAGGCTATAACTAATACTAGCAGTATTACAAGTACAGTAGCTATTTTCCCAATGCTTTTAGATAAACTCTTTGACATATAAAATCCTCCTTATTTGACATTTATTTATTCTACATATATATTTTACCACAATTTCATCAAATTACAAGGAAACAGCCTTTAGTTGTAAAGATAAACTGATAAATAAGCCTTAATCAAGGGATATTTTGTATATAATTGTGTTTGATGATTGGTTGACATTAGTAGATAAATATGATAAAATATATTTTGCCGCATGTACCAGGCTATAAGTGCGCCCTAGCGCCGCCTGAACTACAGCGAGTTTATAGAAAGAGGCAGGTGCCTAATATGTACGCAATTATTGAAACCGGCGGTAAACAGTACCGTGTAACAGCTGGCGATGTACTTTTCATCGAAAAACTAGCTGCTGATGAAGCTAGCGAAGTAACATTTGAAAATGTTATTGCAGTTTCCAAAGAAGACGGTATGGTTGTAGGTGCGCCAACAGTTGCTGGTGCTTCCGTAACAGCTAAGGTAATCAAAAACGGCAAAGCTAAGAAAATCACTGTATTTACCTACCGTAGCAAGAAGAACTCCAAGCGTAAAATGGGTCATAGACAACCTTACACTAAGGTTGAAATTACAGCTATCAACGCTTAATTAAATCTATGATTAACGCAGAATTTTTTGACAACGGTCGAAAAATCGCCTTTATAATTAATGGACATGCAGGTTTTGCAGATAGTGGCGAGGACATCGTGTGTGCAGCAGTATCTTCTGCAGTGCAACTAACGGTAAATGGTATTACAGAAATAATAAAGGTTATGGCTGATGTAGAGGTTTTAGAAAACGAAATCTCACTTAAGCTACCGCCCCATGCCCCATTAGAAGCTATATCTTTTGTAGAAGCTTTATATCTACATATTAAACTGCTTTCTGAGGATTACGGGGATTTCATTAAAGTATTTGTAACGGAGGTGTAAGTAATGATTAAAATTAGTATTCAGTATTTTGCTCATAAAAAAGGTGTTGGTTCTACAAAGAACGGCCGTGACTCTGAAGCTAAACGCCTAGGCGTTAAGAGAGCTGATGGTCAGTTTGTACTAGCTGGTAACATCCTAGTTCGCCAGAGAGGTACTCACATTCACCCAGGTCTAAATGTAGGCAAGGGTTCTGACGATACACTATTTGCTCTTGAGAGCGGTGTAGTTAGATTTGAGCGTCTGGGTCGTGACCGTAAGAAGGTTTCCATCTACCCAGCTAACTAATCAATCTTACCAAAACTGTGGACTTATGTCCACAGTTTTTTTGCATTTTAAAGGCTTTTTAGCAATAGTATAGATAAAATTCTCTTGAGATACTGTCCCTAGCCTTTGGAAAGAGACAGCACCACAACATTTGCTATATAACTATAACTAACAAAGACCACCTAAAATAGGTGGTCTTTATTATTTGTTATATTAGTTTTTTCTTTCAGCTTTTTTTGCACGCTTTTGTACATACATCTTTTCGTCAGCTATTTCAATCATCTTATCAGGATCAATATAGCCACTTTCCTGAGATACATGAACTACACCAAAGCTAATGGACATATTATAATTAGTCTGCTTAGATTTGATATCTGCATCAATCTCTGTCATCTTTCTAGTTGCTACTTCTTCAGTACATTTAGGGAATAGTACGACTATTTCGTCACCACCAATTCTACAGATAACATCGGTTGATCTTGTATTATCCTTAATTGAGTCGGTAATGGCTTTAATGTACTCATCGCCTTCTAGATGTCCGTAGGTGTCATTTACAAACTTAAGCCCATCCATATCAATCATACATAGAGAGAAGTCAATCTTTGTATTCATAAATGTTTCAATGCTATTCTGACAGTATCTACGGTTAAATAGTCCTGTTAGCTCGTCCACATATGCCATCTCTTCAATCTGTCGCTTGTACATTACTTCTTCGGTAATATCTTCAATGTAATGGATAAATATCGTTCTGTATTTCTGTGTTATCTTGTAAGAGATAACAGAAAGCACTGTTTCTTCTAGCGGGCAGTCATATTCATAGGTAAGATATGTCTTACTATCGTCTTTTCCACCATTTCTCAGTATCTCTAATAGCCCACATTTATGCCCACAGACATGACTTTCAGTTTCTGGGTTAAAGTAAAATCCCATGGCAGCTTCATTAGCATAGATAATCTCACCTGTAGATGCATCTGTTACTAGAATCCACTCATTTACCCCACCTAGAATATTCTTAAGCATCTGAATTTCATCGCGCATTTCCTGGGTTTGTTTTTCAAGAATCTCTGCATTTATAATTTGGCTGTCTTCAATAGAAATCTTACCTAACTTATCTTTAATCTCTAATAGATCGGCTTTTAGCAAATCGCAACATTTATTATCACTATTTTGATAAAGATTATCTATTAAATTGTATATTTCATTATACTGTGTACTATTCATCTATATCCCTCGATTCACTATCATCGCCACTGATGGTAACATTAGTTTAGTTTCCCTTTAAGTATAATATATTTATATACTTTTGTAAAGTTATTTGTCAAATTTATATTTTAATTTTTTATGTTTTATATAACATTTTGCTATATTAGAGGTAAATTTAACGATATGTTAATTATATTTACAGATAATCCCTTTTTGCTTACTTTATAATAAATGTATAAAATTACACCAAAAAACCAAAGAACAATGCATAAATACTCGTTCTTTGGTTTAGGTTTTATTGATTAAATCTTTGTAATATCAACCATATCCAAATCGGTTACATCCTTATTCATAGCTATAACTCTTGCTAGGGCTGCTGCTGTGTCTATTGATGTTAAACAAGCTATAGAACGCTCTACTGCTCTACGACGCATCTGCACCGAGTATTCAGCAGGTTTTCTACCCTTAGCAGAGGTGGAAATTATATAGTCAATCTTGCCTTCTTCAAATAAATCTGCAATATTAGGTGAGTCTTCCTGTAGCTTTCTTACCACATTGGTTGCCACCATGTTTTCATTTAGCTTTCTAGCTGTTCCAGCTGTTGCATATAGATTAAATCCTAGGTCGGAGAATTTCTCAGCCACTGGGATAATCTCCTCCTTATCGCTGTTTCTAACAGCAATTAGGACACCGCCATTACGGTTAAATTTATATCCTGCTCCAGCAAGTCCTTTAAGCAGTGCTTCTTCAAAGGTTTTTGCAATACCTAGCACCTCACCTGTGGATTTCATCTCTGGGCCTAGGTGTACATCAACATCATGTAACTTCTCAAAGCTAAATACCGGTACCTTAACAGCCACATAATCACCTTCTGGATATAGCCCTGTGCCATAACCTAGATCTGCTAGTTTCTCACCTAGCATAATCTTTGTAGCTAGATCCACCATTGGTACACCTGTAACCTTACTAATATAAGGCACTGTTCTAGAGGATCTTGGGTTAACCTCGATTACATATACTTCATCGTTATACACTACATACTGGATATTAACAAGACCTACTACCTTTAGTGCCTTAGCCAGTCTTCCTGTGTAGTCGATAATTGTTTCACGGATTTTTGCTGATAGAGTTTGGGCTGGGTATACAGAAATACTATCTCCAGAGTGAACTCCAGCTCGCTCGATATGTTCCATAATACCTGGTATTAGGAAATCTTCACCATCACAGATACCATCTACCTCAACCTCTACACCCATCATGTATTTATCCACAAGTACAGGGTTTTCCAGTGTTGTAGCTGTGATAATATCCATATACTCCACTACATCATCTTGGTTATAAGCGATAATCATATTCTGTCCACCTAGTACATAGGAAGGACGAAGTAGCACTGGGTAACTTAGCTCATTAGATACCTTTACTGCTTCCTCTGTGGTAAATACGGTGTGTCCCTGTGGACGAGGTATATTACAATCTTCTAAAAGCTGGTCAAATCTCTCTCTGTCCTCTGCTGCGTCGATGCTATCAGCAGATGTACCTAGAATGTTTATTCCCTTATCCTGTAGATGTTTTGTCAGTTTAATAGCTGTTTGTCCACCAAACTGCACCACTACACCCCAAGGTTTTTCTGTTTCTAGGATATTATCCACATCTTCTGGTGTTAGTGGGTCAAAGTACAGTCTGTCACCTGTGTCAAAGTCTGTAGAAACTGTTTCTGGGTTGTTATTAGCAATAATTGCCTCATAACCTGAGTCCTTTAATGCCCATGCACAGTGTACACAGCAGTAGTCAAACTCTATACCCTGACCAATTCTAATTGGGCCAGAACCGAATACTATAACCTTCTTCTTATCAGAGTTTCTCGCAGCAATAAAGTCTACTGCTTCATTTTCCTCATCGTATGTTGAGTAGAAATAAGGTGTTTCTGCTGAGAATTCTGCTGCACAGGTATCTACCATTTTGTATACACCAGGACGCTTGTAGCTGGAAATATCACTGCCACTAATTCTCTCTATTGTACTATCTAGATAACCAAAATCCTTAGCTTTTCTATATAGTTCTTCCTCTACACTGCCCTTACCTAGCTGTTCTTCTAGCCATACTAGATTATTTAGCTTATTTAGGAACCATCTGTCAATCTTAGTAATCTCAAAGATTGTTTCGATAGATACGCCTCTTTTTAGTGCTTCAAAAACACAGTAGGCTCTCTGATCATCACACACATGTAGTCTTTCTACCACCTGAGCATCACTTAGAGTAGTAAACGCCTTTAGTGTAAGGGTATCAAGGCCAAGCTCTACCGAACGCACAGCCTTCATAATAGCCTGCTCAAAGGAGGTACCAATGGACATTACCTCACCAGTTGCCTTCATCTGTGTTCCCAGTAGACGCTTACCATATACAAACTTGTCAAAAGGCCATTTTGGGAATTTAACTACGATGTAGTCAATTGCTGGCTCGAAACAAGCATAGGTTTTACCTGTTACGGTATTTAGGATTTCGTCTAGGGTGTATCCTATAGCAATCTTTGTAGCTACCTTAGCAATTGGATAACCTGTTGCCTTAGATGCTAGGGCTGAGGATCTGGATACACGAGGGTTTACCTCAATTACTGCATACTCAAATGTATCTGGATTTAGGGCTAACTGGCAGTTACAACCACCCTCTACCCCTAGGGACTGTACTATATCTAGAGATGCTGTTCTTAGCATCTGATATTCCTTATCTGCCAGTGTTACTGCTGGTGCTACTACTATGGAGTCACCTGTGTGTACACCTACTGGGTCGAAGTTTTCCATTGAACAAACGGTAATAATATTACCCTTGCTATCTCTAATTACCTCGAACTCAATTTCTTTCCAACCAGAAATACATTTCTCAATTAGAACCTGTGTAATTGGAGAAAGTCTTAGGCCGTTCTGGCACACCTTTCTCAGCTCTTCTTCTGTGTGGACGATACCACCACCTGTACCACCAAGGGTAAAGGCTGGTCTAACAATTACAGGTAGCTCTATAACCTTTGCAAACTCCACTGCGTCTTCTACAGTTTCTACTACCTTAGATGGGATACATGGCTGTCCGATGCTTTCCATTGTATCTTTAAATATCTGTCTGTCCTCTGCCTTGTCAATTGTTTCAGGGTCTGCACCTAGTAACTGTACTCCCTGTTCTGCAAGAAATCCATCTTTTGCCAACTGCATAGACAGTGTAAGTCCTGTCTGCCCACCTAGGGTAGATAGTAGGCTATCTGGCTTTTCTTCTCTTATAATCTTTTTTACTACATCTATTGTCAGTGGCTCAATGTATATTTTATCAGCCATTGCTTTGTCGGTCATTATTGTAGCTGGATTGGAGTTAATAAGCACTACCTCTAATCCCTCTTCTTTTAGGGCTCTACATGCCTGTGTACCTGCATAGTCAAACTCTGCCGCCTGTCCAATTACTATTGGCCCAGAACCGATAACTAGAACCTTTTTAATATCACTGCGTAATGGCATACTATTTGCCCTCCTTATGTTTCTTCATCATCTCTACGAACTCTCCAAACAAATAGGAGGTGTCTTTTGGCCCACTGCAAGCCTCTGGGTGGAACTGTACTGTTACCACTGGAGCAAAGGTATATCTTACTCCTTCACAGCTTTTATCATTAACATTTATATGGCTAATCTTACCTATTTGTGGATCAACACTATCTGCTACCACTGCATAACCATGATTCTGGCTAGTGATGTAAACTCTATCTCTATCTATATCTAGTACAGGCTGGTTACCACCACGATGGCCGTATTTTAGCTTTTCGGTTTTTGCTCCTGTTGCCAGTGCTGTTAACTGATGTCCTAGGCAGATACCAAACACAGGTATATTTAACTTGAAAATCTCTTTTAGATTAGCTATAGCTTCTACATTTTCCTCTGGATCCCCTGCACCATTAGATAGCATAATGCCATCTGGATTTAGAGCTTTAATCTCTTCTGCTGTTGTATTGTAAGGCATTACTGTTACATTACAACCCTCGGACAGTAGGCAGCGTCTAATATTATATTTATAACCGTAGTCCATTAGTACAACATTGTATTTAGCTCCATCAGTTTTGTACTCCATAGGCTCTTTTACTGAGATAGTAGCTACCACATCTTTAATTTTAAAAGCTTTTAACTCTGCTATGATTTCTTCTTTTTTCTCTGGGCTGTACTGGGTGGTAATCATACCATTTAGCACACCGAAATTTCTTATCTTTCTAGTTAATGCTCTTGTATCAATGCCACAGATACCTACTACACCTTTATTTATTAAAAACTCCTCAAGGCTGTCTTCACATCTAAAGTTAGATGGATCATCACAAATCTCTCTTACTATATATCCATTAAGGTATGTACCTTTTGATTCGTAATCTTCTTTGTTGGTACCGTAGTTTCCTACTAGTGGGAAAGTCTGGGTAACTATCTGCCCTGCAAAGCTAGGATCTGTTAGCCCTTCCTGATAACCTACCATTCCTGTGGCAAATACAACCTCTCCTACTGTGCTGCCCTTTGCCCCTAGGGAATAACCACTATAAACCGAACCATCTTCAAGTATTAAATAAGCTTTATCTCTTTTAATCATTTTTACAACCATGCCTTTCTGTTAGTAGCTTTTAAAATTCATCTTACCAGCTTTACTTCCTATTAACCCTGAAATGCAGGTATATACTGTGTAATATCAGCCTTCATCTCCAGTGCTGCTTCTCTAGCACCCTTAGCGTAATCTGTTTCTGTCATGGATTTCTTCTGCCATGCTGTCAGTATCCCTCTGGAGGAATTAATTATAGCCCCTAGTCCATCTTTATCAAAGGCTGGTGCCACATCTGCTGCTGTTCCACCCTGTGCCCCATAACCTGGCACTAGAATAAATGTATGAGGCATTGCTGCTCTCATCTCCTCTAGCTGTTTAGTGTAGGTTGCCCCTACTACTGCTCCCACTGCTGAGTAACCGTATTTTCCTCTATTACCCTCTCCCCAGCTTTCGCACATTTTAGCCATCTCACCGTATACTGTTTTGCCTTCTTTAAGCTCCTTATCCTGTAGCTCTCCTGAGGACTGATTGGAGGTTTTAACTAGTACGAATATACCTTTATCATAAGTTTCGCATGCCTTTAGCACTGGTGCTATACCATCTGTTCCCAGATAACCATTTACAGTTAGGCTATCTCCTGAGAATGCTTCGTATAGATTATCTCCTACCTGTGTCTGTCCTAGGTGGGCATCTGCATACAGCTCCATTGTTGAGCCTATATCGTTTCTCTTGCCATCGTTTATTACAAACATCCCTTTGTTTTTACCATAGGCAATTGTTTCTTCCAGCACCTTCATTCCCTGCCATCCCAGTGCTTCATAATAAGCACACTGTGGCTTTATTGCTGGTACTATATCACATATTGCATCAATTATTCCCTTGTTGTACACAAGTATTGCATTAGCTGCACCCTCTAGGGTTTCGCCATACTTAGCAAATGCTTCTGCTTTAATATATTCTGGTATGTAGCTTAGTTTTGGATCTAGTCCTACTACTGTAGGGTTTTTCATCTCTTTTATTTTATCAATTAATCTGTCAAATCCCATTTTACTTTACCATCCCATCTTTATATGTTATTTCACCATTTAGTATTGTGTATTTTATCTTACCCTTTAAAGTTTTACCTATAAATGGGCTGTTTTCTGATTTTGAATGAAGGCTTTCTTTAGTCACTGTCCACTGTTCTTTACTAAAAATCGTTATATCTGCTGTAGCACCTTCTCTAATTACTCCACCTTCTACTTTAAGTAGCTTTGCTGGATTAACACTCATTAACTCTACTAATTTATCTATTGTTATTACTCCACTGTCTACTAGTGCTGTGTAACTTGCCCCAAAGGAAGTTTCCAGCCCTATAATTCCATTAGGTGCTTTTAAGAAGTCTTCCTTCTCCTCCTTGGCATGAGGTGCATGGTCGGTGGCTATCATGGTTAGTGTGCCATCTCCTAAGGCTTCTATTAGTGCCTCTTGGTCGGATTTTTCTCTTAGAGGGGGGTTCATTCTAAAATTAGCATTTCTCCCTAGTAATTCCTCATGGGTAAAGTGCAGATAATGTGGGGCCGTTTCCCCTGTTACCTTAACACCTCTTTTTCTACCATCTCTTATTAAATCAACTGCTCCTTTGGTAGATACATGGCAGATATGTATAGAGGTATTAGTAGCTGCTGCTATGGCTATCTCCCTAGCTGTTACACTGTCCTCGCTAGTTCTGTCCATGCCTTCTACCCCTAGTTTTTCTGAAACATCACCTTTATGGATAATTCCTTTACCGATTATATCCATATCTTCACAGTGGCTCATTACTACTAAACCTAGTTTCTCACCTAGCTCCATAGCCTCTTGCATTAACCTACTGTTCTTTACTGGGTGTCCGTCATCGCTAATCCCTATAGCCCCTGCTTTTTTAAAACTCTCAAAATCACATAAGCTGTCCCCAGCCATGGACTGGGTTATACACGCTACTGGATATACCTTAACTTTGGATTTTGCTGCTTTGTCTATTATATATTTTATAGTTTCTACACTGTCCACTGCTGGTTTAGTGTTGGGCATGGATACCACTGCTGTAAATCCACCTGCTGCTGCTGCTGCCCCACCTGTTATAATATCTTCCTTATGGGTAAGTCCTGGATCTCTTAGATGTACATGAGGATCGATAAACCCCGGTGCAACATAGTATCCTGTAGCATCTATTATCTCTACCGGCTCTATATCTCCATTACCTATGGTCTTTATAATACCATCTTCTATTAGGATATCCATTACTCCATCTAGTGAATTTTCTGGACTTATTACATGGCCACCTGTTATAAGTGTTCTCATTTTATTATCCATTCCTTCCTTCATAACATATAAATAAAAAGATTACGCATCTTGTGTTTCTTCCATTATAACTACTGCGTCTTCCCCTACTAACTCCATTAGATTAACTTTTACTATCTCATTAGATGAGGTTGGTAGATTTTTTCCTATATAATCAGCTCTTATTGGTAGCTCACGATGTCCTCTATCAACTAGTGCAACTAGCTGTATATTCTGTGGTCTACCTCTGCTCATTACTGCATCAATAGCTGCTCTTACACTTCTTCCTGTGTACAGTACATCGTCCACTATAATTATCTTCTTATTATTTATATCAAAGGGGATATTCGTTCTGTCTTTATGGTTATGATCCACCCTCTTATCATCTCTAAAGTGGGTAATATCTAGCTTTCCTATAGGTAGCTGACAGCCTTCGATTTTATTAATCTTTTCCCCTATTCGCTGAGCTAAGAACTCACCACCTGTGATTATACCTATTAAACATATGTCCTCAGCGCCTTTATTTTTTTCTACTATCTCAAAAGAAATTCTAGTTATTGCTCTAGCAACTGCGTTTTGGTCTAGTATATACTTCATAGTTATTATCCTTCCTAGATATTTTAAGTGGTTATCTAGTAGTTCTGTTAACTGCTATCATATACCACAAATTCATCACCTTGCTTAAATACAAAAAAGCTCCATCCGTATAGACGGATAGAGCTGTAAATACTACAAATGCGTATACCTATACCTAAAAAAGGATATGGGTACACCTATTCACTATGTATTATCGCCTTATCAGCCTCACGGGACTAATTTAAAGGGTCTTTTGACTTTTTACTATTGTACCACATAACTATAACCTTTGTCTAGGAAATTTTTTGTCGAAATATTCTCTATTTACATCTGTAAATATGTAGATTTTGTCAAATCATATATGCTATTCATAGCCAAAAGATACCCCCAGCTATAAGCCAAGGGCATCTTTTAAAAAGAAAGTTTGAGAGATTATCTTGATGAGCTGTTAATTAATCATCGTCGCCATCATCGTCATTATCGTCATCGTTGTCGTCGTCATCATCGTTATCGTTGTCATCATCGTCGTCATCGTCGTTACTGTTCTGCTGTGGTGCTTCTACATCTTCATAAACAATAGCTCCTGTAGCTGCATTGATTTCATACTTGTAATCTCTGCCATCTACTTCAAAGTCAACTGTGTAACTACCATCGTCATCATACTCTACATCAAAATCAGTTGCCTGTGCCTGAGATACGCCAGCTCTGTTTAATGCGATAGTGCCTGCTCTTGTTTCGCCGATAACCTGTGTGGTTGGAGCTATATCGTCGTTGTCATCATCATCGTTGTCATCATCCATGTCGTTATCGTCATCCATGTCGTTATCGTCATCCATGTCGTTATCGTCGTCCATGTCGTCATCGTCGTCCATGTCGTCATCGTCGTCCATGTCGTTGTCGTCGTCCATGTCGTCATCGTCATTAACATCAGTTTCTGTAAATAGGATTTCCCCTGTTGTTGCATCGATTGTGTATTTGTATTCAGTATCTGCTGTTTCAAATTCTACTTCGTAAACATTCTTGCCATCTTCTACATCAAAGTCTACATCTAGATCAGTAATCTGTGCTTCTGTTAGACCTGCTGCGCCTAGTGCTACATTACCAGCATCTACATTAGGGATAAAGCTACCAAGATTTACATTACCAGAAATCTCAATATCATCTCTATCATCGTATACATCACGGTCTTCTGCCATCTTGCTTAGCTGAGAAACTGGTAGCTCTGCTAGATTTTCAAAGCTCTGGCTATCATCTTTATCAACGATGTCCTGAATTAGCTGAGTTTTACCTGTGGAGATAGAGAACTGCTGGGATAGCTGTGTCAGATTATCATCATCTGTTACTGTCTGAGTTACCACTGCGTATTTATCAGCATTAGCACCTAGAATTGTGTTTACATTTTCTTTAATCTGATTTTTAAGAACTTCGGCATTCTCACCTTCTACAGAAATTAGAATTGCGTTTGCATCATCTGTTAGATAACCTTTTTGAACCATGGAGCCTACTACAGCATTTAGTGCTATATCAAGATCAACACCTTCTAGATCCATATCACCGATGATTTCTTCTGCATCGTCGTTAAGTGTATCTACATCTACAACCTGCTCTTTGGAGTTAACATTAATTTCTACGCTTGGGTTTACATCAATACCTACTGTTGCTACTACGCCATTTCCTGACATTGCAAAGTATCCTGCACCTGCTACCACTACTGCTGCTGCCGCCGCTGTAGCTACCCATTTAGAAAAACCTTTTTTATTATTTGTATTAACTGTACTCATATCAATTACTACTCCTTCTCTACATTTGTCATTAATTTTGTCCCATACATCAGGTGTTGTAGCTGAGATTGCTCTCTGGAGTTTTTGTTCTATTTCATAGTCTCTTTTAATCATAATCGTGACCTTACCTTTCTCTGAGTTAAAGCGCTTATGTCAACCTACCACTGGAAATTATAGCTACTATAATTATTAGACATAATTCTTATTCTCATTAGTTATTCTCTACCTCGGCAATTTTTTTCAGTTTTGCTATTGCTCGGTGATATTTTGAAATCACTGTGGATAGCGGCATATCTAACATCTTTGCAATCTCTCGGTGCTTAAAGTCTGCTATTGCAAATAATATTACAATCTCTCGCTCCTCGCTAGTCAGCTTGCTTAGGTAGATTTCTAGTACCACCTTATCCTCGGTAGAAATATCTTTATTATCTGCTACAAAATTTAAAAACTCTTCTTCGCTTACATCAACCTGTTTTTGGCCTTGTCTGTACTTCATTAAACATAAATTCTTTGCTACTGTGATTACATACGCCATTGGTTTGCCATGTGCTTTGTAAAACTGTGCACCTTTAAATAGATGTACATATGTGTCCTGTAGTATGTCCTCTGCGTCTTGTGGATTATTCACTTTAGATAGTGCGTATCCGTATACTGAAGATCTTGTTATGTTGTATATCTCCTCTAGAGCCTGCATTCGCATGTTCTCTGATAGGGACATATTTCCCATTGTGATTAACATCTCTTCTATTACTTTGTCTTTGCTCTTGTCCCGGGTCACATTAGATTCTGTAATTATAAAAAGCATTTTATAACTCTCCTTAGCTTTGGTACCATCCCGCTACATTAAGGTAATGCAGAAGGAGGCTCTTTTATTGCATGATTTTTAAAATTTTTTTCAGTTTTTTTGAAAAAAGTCTGCAAACCCTCTATTTTAAAGGGTTTGTTCACAAAACTTTTTTTACAAATAACTGCAAAATAGTCCTTAACATAAAAAAAACGGCGATATTTCCTTAATATTAAGTAGATATCCCTGTAATTTTTTATTGTTAATATATTTAATGTCTTAATCTTTACTATACATATTATAATATATATAGCTGTTTTTGTATAGAGATAAAAACTACTAATTATAGTCTACACAATCAGCATAAACTTGTTTTATAGCACAACCCATGTTATACTTTTATCATAATTCTGAAAGGATTTACCATAATATATGAAATGTAGTAACTGTAATCATAATTTTAATCACCATTATAATAGTAGTATATAATCTAACCCCTTATATATAAAATTCTGCCCCAAATGATTTTCACCATTTAGGGCAGAATAAGTTTTATTTAGTTATACTAGTTAAGTATTAGTCTAACTTCTGCCATATCAGCAGATTTTTGTGCTTCGTCAGCTGTTGCAATGTAGTTAATTAGTGCTTCATCTAGCCCTAAGAACTCGTTAACAACTGGGCCATTTGTAAACATTGTGTATCCATCGCCACCTGCAGCCATAAAGTCATTAGTAGCAAGGATATATGTTTTATCAGCCTGTAGTGGCTCGCCACCAATAGTTACAGATACAACATCACCCTTAGTAGCAGTTGTGCCGTCAGCATTGTTTACAGTAACAGTATTAGCTACTACTGTCATACCATCAAAGTGTGGGAAGGAGCCTTCTCCAACTACCATACCATGCTCAAGGGCTGCGATAATGTCAGAACCTTTGATTTCTTTAGTAACGATGTAGTTACCAAAAGGTAGTACAGTTAGCACTTCTTCTTTAGAAATATCACCAGCATCGATAGACGCTCTGATACCACCACCATTTGTAAATGCTATATCAGCACCGGATTCTAGTAGCATTGCAGATGTAATCATATTACCTAGGTTAGTATGACCGTATCTTACAGAAGTTCTTTCGCCATCTAGCAGTACATCTGTTGTGCCGATAACAGCTTCAAGGATACCATCTTGACGCTCCTGAATATCTTCTAGAACCTTAGTAACCCTAGCATCTGGCGCGTAGGATTTAAGATCATTGGCTGTGTATACTTCTGGATCAATAGTAACTTCGCCATCTTCTTTAATATTAATAGTTACCATACCTACATTTTCAAAGTATTCGCCACAGCTTGTAATATATGTATCATTTACCATATAGTTATCTGAGAATAGACTGTGGCTATGTCCATCAATAATAATATCAATACCATCAACATTCTCAGCAATATTAGTGGATTTTAGTGTGCTTGCGTCATCAATACCAACATGAGCTACTGCAACGATTACATCACAATCCATTTTTTCTAGAATATCTACTACTTCCTGAGTAGCATCGTAAGCAGCCTGTCCATCAAAGAACTCTAGGCCTTCTACATTTAGAGGATTAGTTTTGTAAGCTGTTTCTGGTGTAAGTATACCCATAATACCAACCTTAGCACCATCAATATACTCTACTCTGTATCTGTGGAATGGGTAGGAATTAGCACCTTCCATCATAACATTAGCGCCAAGCAGCTCTACATCTGCTAGGTAAGCTAGACCCTGTAGTCTTAGGATACCGTAGTTAAAGTCATGGTTACCTGGAACTAGATATTCGATACCTACAGCTTTCATAAGCTGAGCTATACTAGCGCCTTCTTCAAGTGTAGCAATAGGCTGTCCATGGAAAGCATCCCCTGCATCTACAACAATTTTCTCGTCAGCGCTTTGGCTATCGATAAAAGTCTTGTATCTTGCATAACCTAGTCTGGAAAGACCATCATCATCTGACGCCTCCACTGCGCGTGAGTGAATGTCGTTAGTGTGGAAAATTTTTACGGTTACCTCGTCCTCTTGTGCATGCGCAACTACTGCTGTGGATAGTACCATAGTAGCAGCAAGCATAGCTGTAATAATTTTCTTCATAGCTATCTCCTTATTTGTATATAGTGTAGGTATTAACCTCTCCTAAATTTTAACTGTTTATGTATAAAAAATCAAGTATTTTACATTATTTAGTTAAATTTTTTGTAACACTATTCAAAATAATATCACAAGGGTAAAAATTAGATGTATTTTTTTGTGATTTTATTGAAAAAAGCAGTATTTTTTTGCCATACCTTTAGCTTTTCCACCAATTTTTCAACAAAAAACTGGAAATTGCCATGTATTTATTTGACAAATCTTACAATATAGTTTATCATAGAGACATAAGGAAGTAGTATATGGACATTTAGTGAGAAAGGTTGTGAAGTTATGAAATCAACTGGTATAGTTAGAAAAGTAGATGAACTAGGTAGAATTGTACTTCCTATTGAGCTTCGTCGAACACTAGACATCAACATCAAGGATCCCCTGGAAATTTTTGTGGACGGCAATCAGGTAATCCTGCAGAAATACGAGCCTGCTTGTATCTTCTGTAACAATGCATCAGACGTTATCGTTTTTAAAGGCAAGAATATCTGCGCAAACTGCGTGAAGGAAATGCCTCTATAATATAATAAACTACTTAACAAGTAAAAGCCAACCTTCGGGTTGGCTTTTTTATTGCTTATGCACTAATCTATTGGTATTATCGCCCTCAGCATTTGCAAAAAAACCTTTTACCATTTTACCAGTAATTTTATAACAATATTGATTAAGGATTATTACCTACGTACTTCATAGCTTTCTAGTTTATTATATAAATTATTTTTCGCTACCTATAGGTTTTATTATATCAATCTGGGTTGGTATAAATAAAGCTGTGGCAGAAGATCTTTACCACCTGCCACAGCCGCCTGCTTAAACTATTTTTCATTGTCCTTTTCTCACAGACTATTTTATTAACTCTTTTCTCATTCCTTCTAATATCTTTTTCTCTCGCCTTGATACCTGTACCTGTGTAAGCCCTAGTATTTTAGCTGTTTTGGTTTGGGTTAGGTATTTAAAGTACCTTAGATTAATTATATTTCTATCCATTGTATCCAGCTTGTGCATTACATCTTTTAAGGCGATTATATTAGATAACATCTCCTCTGGAGAGTCTATAGGTATATCTATCTGCCCTCCTCCATCGTCCTCGTTTACCGTTAGGGAAAGTGGTGGTATTGATATATTTACAGCTTCCACCACCTGTTCTACAGTTAGCTCCATTGCCTCTGCAATCTGGGCAACTGTTGGATCATTGCCAAGTTTCTTTGCCATATACTCACGCTGACGGGTTACCTTTAAGGATAATTCCTTTAAGGTGCGACTAACCTTTATTGTTCCTCCATCTCTAAATAACCTTCTTATCTCCCCTAATATTACAGGTACTGCATAGGTGGAAAATTGCACCCCTCTATTAACATCAAAAGCATCTGCTGCCTTAATAAGCCCTACTGATCCAGCCTGAAATAAATCATCATATTCTATTCCCCTACCCTTAAACTTATGGGCACAGGAGTGAACAAGTCCTAGATTTCCCTCTATTATTTCCTCGCGCTTTAAATCTACACTATACATTTAACCATTCCTTTGTAGCTATTCTTTTTTTAAGTACAATCTGTGTGCCTTTGTTATATGTAGATTTAACTTTTATACTATCCATCATCCCTTCCATTACTGTAAAACCAAGTCCTGCTCGCTCCTCTTGGTTTCCTGTGCTATAACAGGGCTCCATGGCTTTTTTTACATCTTCTATGCCACAACCTCGGTCTTTTATCTTGATAATTACTGTTTTATCCTCTAATATCTCTCCTATTAGATATATCTTCCCTATACTGTCTTTATAGGCATGTACCACACAGTTTGTCACAGCTTCTGACACTGCTGTTTTTATATCTGCAAGCTCCTCTAAGGTGGGATCTAGCTGTGATACAAAGGCTGTACATACTAGCCTTGCAAAACTCTCATTTGATGATCTGCTTTCAAACTCTACCTTCATAGTGTTTATCTTCTTCATGTATTTTAAGTCCTTTCGGTAATCTTATGTTTGCTGTATTTATAGTTATTAAGGTAAAAATCATAACTATAATTTTTTAGCTTTAATATTTACTTTAGCTATATTTACTGTGATACCTTTATCTTTACTAGCTGTTCTAGCCCTGCTATTTTCATCACCTTAGCTGTGGAGGGGGTTACACCTGTTACCACTACCTTAGCTCCTAATTCCCCTGCCAGTTTATACCTTCCCATAATAAGCCCTATTCCTGAGCTATCCATAAAGGTTACACCAGTAAAATCCAGCACCACCTCTAAAGGATTAGACCGTTCTATAGTATAGTCTATTTCTTTTCTTATTTTTGATATATTGTGATGGTCTAACTCACCTACTAAATATGCTGTTACTGTTTCTGGGGCTATTTTAATATCTACAGACATTTTATACTTCCTTTCTGCTTTTAATAGTGCCTATATAACCACTTTAACTGATAATTAGTTATAATGATATAATACCCCATAACCTAAGGGAATTTTGTCAAAAAAAGCATTTACTTTTTTAAACAGACTGATTTGATTTTCTACTGTATAAATGTTATACTTTAGTTTAGGTTGGCTACTTTTAAATATTAATACCGAGGTGACATATGATTAGCAGTATTTCTTACAATATAGCGTATATAGCCCTTATAGGCTGTTTTTATTTTCTCTTTAATAAAAGTAAATACAATATCCCTACAGGAAAGAAAAGTCTTTTTGTTGTTTTAGCAGTGGGATTTGCCATTAGGCTATTATCCCCTGAAACGGGATTTCCCAACGATATACATGCCTTTAAATACTGGGCTGACAAAACTGTAGAGCTGGGTTTTGGCGGGTTTTATTCTGGGGGGTTTTTCTCTGACTATCCTCCTGGGTATATGTATGTCCTTAATGTTATACAGCATATTATTAATTTCTTTGAAATACCCTATGACAGCCCTACCCACACCCTTATGTTTAAGATGCCCTCTATAATAGCTGAGATTTTTACTGGGCTATTTATCTATAAACTAGGTTGTAAGTTTACCGATGGACAAAACGCCCTTCTTGCTACTATAACCTATATATTCTGTCCTGCTCTAATATTTACTACCTCAGTTTGGGGACAGGTTGACAGTATACTAATACTAATAACTATAGGTACTTTCTATCTACTATGGCTGGATAAAACCATACCAGCAGCAATAATATTCGCCCTAGGTATACTGGTAAAACCTCAAGCACTGTTATTTGGGCCTATACTATTATTTATGATAATTAGAAGAAAAAGCCTAATAGAAACTGCTAAAGCTGTAATTGTTGGCTCGGTTACCCTACTGGCAGTGGCTTATCCCTTTGCCCCTAATGGAGATTTAACCTGGCTTATAGACCTGTATAGTAGTACCATTAGTGGTTACAGCTATTTCTCAGTAAATGGCTATAACTATTTTACAGCTATTGGACTTAACTGGGCTAACTCCTCGGTAGTAGGTGGTATCTGGACGGTAAACTATATTGTTATACCTGTTGCTATGATAGTATCAGCCTATATTTTCTTTAAAGAAAAGTCCTTTGAGAATATTCTTAGAAGTGCATTCGTGCTACTTATGACCATCTACTCTTTTGCTACTATGATGCACGAGAGATATATTCTGCCAGCTATGGTAATACTGCTATTTATCTTTGCAATATCAAGAAAAATATGGGTGTTAATTGCCTTTCTAATTATGCAGGTACTTGTTTACTTTAACCTTGTTATTGTTTATGATTACTACGCCAATAGTATCTCGGTAAGCCATGTAATCCCCATGGTTATCTCTGGATTATTCTTATTATTCTTTGTGGCTACAGTGGCTTTCCCACTGATGAAATCCATTATTAAACTACAGCCAAAATACCAGCTTTCCCTACTGGTAATAACCTTTACAGTGCTAACACTCTTTAGGCTAGGTGCTACCTCTAGCCCTGAAAGTTTCTACCAGTCTAAAACCACCAATGAGTTTACGCTACTGGATTTTGGCCAGTATTATGAACTGAGTGATTTATATATTTACTCAGGCCTCGGGGACGAGTATTACGAAGAAAACACAGGTGTTAAAAAAGGTGCTGACTTCACCCTAAGTTATCATGATGGACAGGGTAACTGGGTTGAAAGCCCTAATCAAGTAGATGTTAATACAGGGGTCTTTAAGTGGGAGATAATACCTATGGATAATATCTCTACAAACAATCTACTGATAAAAACCAATGATTCTTTTAATGTTATCTACGAAATAGTAGTTAAGGACAAAGAGGGTAATGTTATTCCTGTAAATATATCCTCTGCCCCTAATTCAACAGAGGATAATATCTATCCTGCACATAATATGATTGATGAACAGCACCTTGCCCCTGTAGATAGTAGCAGTTATTATTCTATGATATTTGACGAGGTTTACCACGGTCGTACAGCCTATGAATTTGAGAATAATCTTACAGTTTACGAAACCACCCATCCCCATCTTGGTAAGCTAATTATCCAGATAGGTATAGCTATATTTGGTATGAATCCTTTTGGCTATCGTATTATGTCAGCACTTGCTGGTATTCTTATTATTCCACTTATCTATATACTGGCTAAGGAGCTGTTTAAAAGCCCTCGTGCTGCCCTTGTAGCCTCCATGCTAGCAGCCTTTGACTGTATGAGATATACCCAGTCTAGGATTGCTACAGTGGATAGTATTCTGGTTATGTTTATGATTATTACCTTTATATTTATGGTAAAATATCAAAACTCCTATGAATTTAAGGAAGAACTGATAAATCTAACATTAAGTGGTGTATTTATGGGCCTTACCGTCTCGGTAAAATGGAATGGTGCCTACCCTATGTTTGGTCTTGCAATCTACTTCTTCTTTATACTGTTTAACAAATATCGTTTACACAAAGATATATCACGAGTTTTTAAAACCATTGGGTATTGTTTCTTTGCCTTTGTACTATTGCCATTTTTAGTGTATTTTATAATGTTTATGCCTGTATTAGAGGGTAGTAATATAACAGAATATATTAATGACTTTATCCGTTGGCAGGTAAATATGTTTGACTACCACACCCAGTTACAATCTGACCATAGCTTTGCTAGCCCTTGGTATCAGTGGATAGTGATTGCTAGACCTATTTGGTACTCAGTATTTAGATATGATGGTAATTATGTAAGCACTATTTCTAGCTTTGGTAATCCTATGATTTGGTGGGCATTTATACTATCAGTTCCTTACTGTTTATACAAAGCAGTTAAAAACAAAGACAACACTGCTGCTGCAATAGTTATCTGCTACCTATCAGCACTGCTACCTTGGATTATTATCTCTCGTGAAACATTTATATACCACTACTTCCCTGTAACTATTTTTGGTATACTGTCTATTGTATATCTACTAAAGGATATTACCAGTAGCTTTATTGTAAATAGAAATATAGTCATTACCTACTGTTTACTGGTGGTAGCTGCCTTTGTTATCTATTTCCCTATGGCAAGTGGTTTACCAGCTTCTACAGATTATCTAAACTTCTTTGAGCTGGCTGAAAGTTGGTTTTTCATTTAGCTTAATTGAGGATGATTTAATCTAATCTAAAGATACGGAAAAAGGGTCTGTGAGGAAAAATCCTCACAGACCCTTTAACTATATTCTACAGTACATTTGTGAATAATCGCTATTTATAAATTTATTAATAATGCTAGGCCCTTTACTGCCTATATCATAGCTGTATATTGGCAGATTGCTATGGCTATATAAATCCTTCATATGATGAATGTATTTCCAACATAGATCAATATGTTCCCAGTTAGAAAACCATGTTAAATCCGACTCCATTGCAGCTGCTATTAATCGCTCATAGGCTTCTGGGGTGTTTAGCAGTGCTTTACTACTTTGGGAAAAGTCCATATGAGCCTCTTTAATACCCTGTGTTTCACCAGGTTTTTTAATGTTAAATTTAAGTTCCACCCCTTCAAAAGGCTGAATCTTAATAATAAGCTGATTACTAGGATACTGTGGAGAGGTTTTTTTAAAGGTTATAATAACATTCATCTCCCTAGACGCCATCTTCTTACCTGTCATTATATAGAAAGGCACATCTTGCCACCTGTCATTATCAATAAATATCTTACAAAGGGCAAAGGTTTCAGTTTTAGAGTTTTCTGGGATATTATCTTCTTTAAGGTACCCCTCATACTGGCCTAGTATTAAACTGTCCTCTATATTATCTATAGGACGCAGTTTTCTAAAAACCTCACCTTGACGGTCTTTTACTGATTTGTACTGGCAGGGTTCTTCCATTGCCACAAGGCTAAGTATCTGCATTAGGTGGTTTTGTACCATGTCTTTTAGGGCTCCTGCATTGTCATAATACTGGGCTCTACTACCTACCCCTACCTCCTCACTGGCAACTATCTCTATATGCTCTATAGAGTGCCTGTCAAAGGAATTTTTAAAGATATGATTGCCAAAGCGTATATCTAGTATATTTTGCACCATCTCTTTTCCTAGATAGTGATCTATTCGGTAGATATTCTCCTTGCCAAAATCCCTCTCTAATCTATAGCTTAGCTCCTCTGCCTCCTCTATAGTATGGCCAAAAGGCTTTTCTATAACAATCTTAGACATACCTCTACATCTTAGACTATTTATGCCCTGACTTATTACACTAAAAAACTCTGGTGCCACAGCATAGTAAAATATATTATCCCCGATAATCTCACCACAGAATAGTCCTGATAGTTTCTCATACTGGTCTATCTCTGTAAAGTCCAACTGGAAATACTTTATCTGTTTTGTAAAGTTTATAAAGGTTTCCTCATTATACTCCACTCGGGCGTATTTTTTAACCCAGTCTTTAATGATTTTACAGTAGTCCTCACTGGTGTAATCTCGTCTACCTATAGCTACTATTCTATCCTTATTATCTACCCTTCCTAGACTGTAGAGATTATACAGTGCAGGCATAAGCTTTCTATAGGTTAAATCCCCTGTAGAGCCAAATATCGTAAAGTTTCTATTTATCATTCCATTCATGATGCACCAACCCTTCTCGGTCTGTTCTCTGGAATTTGTGGGCCCCAAAGAAATCACGCTGTGCCTGTATCATATTAGCCCCTACTAAGTCTGCCCTTAACTGGTCAAGATATGTTAGTGCAGAGGTAAGAGTTGGGGCTGGTATTGCTGCTGTTGTCATAGCTATTACCACCTGTCTAAGTGAGGTGATTTTACTGTCTATATCTGCTCTTATAGTTTTATAGGTAATGATATTTTCTAGGCTACTATCATCTTTGTATATCTTCATTAATGTGTTTAAAAACTCTGCCTGTATAATACAGCCAGCCCTAAATATTGCTGCAATCTCTCCTAAATCTAACTGCCAATCATAGATTTTAGAAGCTGCTTTTATCTCTGCAAATCCCTGTGCATAGGCTACAGTTTTTGCTAGGGAATAGGCTGATAACAGCTCTGTGATATCAATAATGGCTGTTTGGTTTGTAGTTTCGGTGGATTTTAACTGCTGTCTTATTTCCTCCATAGAGGACATAACCCTTGCGTTTACAGCACCGTATATCATTGATGTGTTCTGATTATGGTGTGCTGACTCGATTATTGTCCATTTTCCTGTGCCTTTTTGAGCTGCTGCGTCCTTTATAATATCCACCATGTCTTTGCCTGTTTCCGGATCGGTTTCTGCTAATATCTTGCCTGTTATCTCCACTAGAAAGCTCTTAACCTCTGTGGTATTAAACTGATTAAAGACCTGTGAAATTTCTTTATTATCCAGCTTATTAACCTGTTTAAGCAGTAGGTAAATCTCTGCAATTAACTGCATATCTGCATATTCTATACCATTGTGTACCATCTTTACAAAATGCCCTGAGCCGTCACTGCCTATATAACTACAGCAAGGTTTACCATCTTTTACTGCTGCTATCTTTGTAAGGTATGGCTCTATCTGGCTATATGCCGCTCTATCTCCACCTGGCATAATGCTAGGGCCAAGCAAAGCACCTTTCTCTCCACCAGATACCCCTACCCCAAAGTAGTGTATGCCAATTTTAGCAAGTTCTTTACTGCGTCTTACTGTATCCTTGTAGTATGAATTACCACAGTCCATTATTATATCATTAGTTTCTATCTGATTTACAATCTGCACTATAAACTCATCTACTACATCACCAGCTGGCACCATAAGTATAATCTTTCGTGGCTTTTCCAGTGAGTTAATAAAATCCTCTAATTTCTCATATCCAGAGAAATTCTCTATAGTTTCAAGGCTTTGTGTCACCTGATAACTGCGATTAAATCCAGCTACACTAAATCCCCTAGATAGCAGATTTTGTGCTAGGGCTTTCCCCATTGTTCCCAGTCCTATTACTCCGATTTGATTTGTCATATTTACATCCATCCTTTCGCCACAAGTCATTTACCTACCACAACTATTACTACAAAGCTATCGTTACCACAGCAGGCACTTTTATACTGTCCATTAGCTCCATTATTCTACCATCTTTTACATTATAGGCTATTAGTTCATTAGAATATCTATTTGCCACCAAAAGCAGATTATCCCTAATATAAATATCCCTTGGGTGATCCCCTTCTATCTCTTTAATCTGTACCACCTTCATACCATCCTTTATATCCACCACCGTAATTATATTAATCCCTCTAGTAGATATATAAATAAAACCATCTTGCTCCCTTATAGCTGCTGTTCCACCTTTATTTATAGTATCTTTTGGTAGTAGGGAGATATTTTCTTTCATTTCACTACTTTTGTTAGATAATGAAATCCTATATAGCTCACAAGAATTTTCACAAGCTATATACATATTACCATTACAAACTACCCCATGGCGAGGGCCACTGCCCTTAGGAAACACTATCTCATCTATAATGGTTAGCTCCTTGTCTAGCACCAGTATTTTATCTAAATTTAAACAGGGCAGACACACCCTATCCTCCCATAAAATCACCTGATGACAACCTGCTTTTTCCTTTACTTTAAGGTGTTTTATCACCTGTAGTTTGCCCCCACTATATCTAAGTTTGGTTACCGTTCCCAGTGTGAAATTAGTTGTGTATATATCCTCACCATCTACATGGATATAACAGGAGGTGGACTCCTCATAAAAAAGTTTTCCCATCACCTGTCCCTGTAGTGATAACACACACACACCAGCCCCTATTTCTTCTTCAAAGATACTATAGATTTTATCATTTATATGCTGAATATATTTACAGTTTTTTACCTGTGCAAATAGTTTATTATTAGTAAATTTCCCTCTATTGTACTCAAAAGTATACATCCCCTCAGACTTCGATTCATTATAACTACCTAGATAGCCTTTTATCATGTTAATCACGCCTTTCTAATGCTATACCCTTATCTAATATTCTAATATAATTTCACTGTGGAATTATATTAGAATTATTATGGTAATTGTAACAATTAAAGTAAGTTTTTTCAATAAAATTTCCCATGGTATTTATATTATTTACCTTTTAGCATATTTTATAAAGTTTATAAAGTTTTTTTC
>CAYJEQ010000024.1:0-20241 GCA_964369235.1 uncultured Oscillospiraceae bacterium
CTTACAATAGGCTTTGACATAGATAGTAAGCCTATATGCCATCATAAAACTGGTTTGGATTAGGGGTGGGCGGCTAGGGTGCCAGTAGCCGAACATACGCTGGTTTTAACAGCATAATTTTCACTAATACTGCTTTGCACCCCAAACCATGCAGTTTTGTGCAGTTTGGCATCTGAAAGACGAAGCCTTGCTTGCCGCAAGGCGAGGAATAAAGGTGACAAAAAGCCAAAAATGGTCTGTTTGGGGCAGCGGGGGTTCGGCTACTGTCACCCTATATTAATCTGCTCTAGATAACATGGCTTATCTATGGTTACCTCCAGATCCTCTACAGCTTCTCTTATTATCTCCAAATCCCAATAGGTAAAGCCTACATCTTCATAATCATACTGTACCATCAGCCATATTAAAGGGCTGTCTTCCTCTGATAGTAAATCTATAAGTATCTTCCCTAGTGCAATTCTTTGATTGTTTTGTAGTATCTGTCGCTGACTACTGGTAAGATTCTCCTCATGGATTAGTATGTACTCTTCCCCTAGGCTTTTTCTGCCACCATCATCTTCTATATAGATTCTAACTTCCACCTGATCAAATCCTGTAGCCTCATCTACTGAGGTTTCACAGATTATATTAACCTTGGCCATCTCCTCTATAACATCTTGGTACAGAGCTATATGTTCCTGTGACTGGCTGTGGATTTCCTCTAATCTCTCCTGTAGCTGGGTATTTTCTGCCTGTAGGACTTGGTTTTCTGCCTTACTATCATTTACCTGTTCCTCTACCTGCTCTATAGCTGTAGCCGAGCTTATGCTCATATTGGCAAGGACCACAAAGAGCATTATCATTATTACATCTAATAGGGAGGTGAAATCCAGAAAAATTTTATTTTTGATAAATATCCCCTACCTTTCACTTAATTTACAGTTGGATTACCCTATTAGTTTTCTTCTGTAGCTTGTGGCTTACGAAGACTGGATTTTAAGATATGATCCATGTGTTTTTCTATATCTTCTATTTTGTAAGCAATAATGGAGTCTAAAATCTTAAATACTATAGCAAAAACTATCCCCCAAAATGTAGAGGTAAGAGCTGTAAAAAACGATCCACTAACATCGCTACCAATGGTACTGACCATAGGCAGTAGGGATATAACCGTACCTAGCATACCCATTAGGGGAAATATTGAGGTAATATTAGAGTATCTGCTATAACGCCTTAACATCTTCTCACGATAGCGCAGTAGGCTTTCCTTATCTAGTAGGGTACTTACCTCTGCTGTGTTAGCTTTGAGATTTTCCTCTGCTTCCTTACTTCTATTACTATTTCCAATAATAGTGTTAAAATGCAGATAGAGTTTTTCTGTAGGTATCCATAATTTATAGAAAACCCACCCATTAACCACAGCCAAAACAAAAATTAAAAAATCATAGCCTATTAAATTCTCTATTAAAACTCCTATAATATCCATATAAGTATTTTCCTTTCATGGTGTTTTGTAAGATTTCTCCACTGGTACTAAGGAGTGGTTTTAAGGGGAACTTACAAAACTAGCCTTTGATACTTCATCTAAAAATATACTAAAGCATTATTATAATTATACTTAATAATAGTATTACAGTCAACAAAATTTAACAAAAATACCCAGTTTATTACCCTTTACTACAAAACTCTATATAGATTCTCACAGGTTATTTTATAAGGATATAAAATATTGATATAGAAGCAAATTAAAACTAGGATACCCTTCTAAAATGAAGAATACCCTAGTTTTATGGCTATATAGGAATATGTAAAATTAAGTGGTGACCTTAGGGTAACAGTAGTCGAACCCGCACTGCCCTAGACAGACCATTTTTGGCATTTTGTCACCTTTATTCCTCGCCTTGCGACAAGCAAGGCTTCGTCATTCAGATGCCAAACTACACAAAACTGCATAGTTTAGGGTGCTATGCAGTTTCAATAGTATCACCCTATGGTGATACTATTGAAACCAGCGTGTGTTCAGCTACCGTCACCCTAAAACAGGCCAATTAGTCGCCAGTATGGGATGTATAGTACAAATACACAGATTATACTTAATACCATCTTTACTGCATTATACTTAACAAAATCCTTAAAGGACATTAGCCCATAACCGAATATCAATAGAACTGGTGCATATTCATAAGGGAATATTACCTGCTCTAGGGAGTGAACAAAGGTATAGATAACAGGCATATGCTCCATACCAGCCTGTGCTGTCATCTCCAGTACAGGTAGGGTAAATGTAGAGTAAGCAGCCAGTGGTGTTAGGATAAAGTTAGATATAACACCTAGTGACCAAACCCCAGCAAACATCTGTGTTTCAGAGTTAGCTATGTATGGGTAAACCATATCGGAGATAAATTTACCAACTCCTAGTGGCCCTGATACCACCCCAATAGTTAAACATGCAACTACAAACATCATAAAGGTAAAGTTAATAGTTTTGCTGTCCTCAGCTGTTACAAGGTTTATCCCTGGTAGCATAACTACTACAGCTACTAATAGGAATATCCAACCTGTGGAGATGCCATGAATAGAGCCACTTACTAGCATAATGATTAGACCTATACTAACTAATGAAACCTTCAACTCATTGGTGGTTACCTTACCTAGCTTCTCTAGCTCAGCTTTAAAGAAGTCCTTGGACTTGGATATTTTTTCTGTTTTAAACATTATATCAATTAGCACTACATTTAGTATACAGAATATAAGCTGTGGTATTGCCATATGATATAGATACTCGGTATATGATGGGGTATAGTAACCAGCTGTACTAATAATACCAGCTACGGACATAAACCCAGGTGCTGTCATAAAGATAAATGTTGGGCCCATAGTTGCTGATAATAGCGCTAAACCGATAACGGTGCTGTTTTTGCTGCCTTTTTCTATGTCTAGGGCATCACAGATACCTAGAATTAATGCACCTAGTAGCACTGCCTTTGCAGTAGGATCTGCAACTACTGCTGCAGTAATTGTGCCTATTAGTAGTGAGCCATATAGAATACCTCTTACTGTCCCACCAAAAAGCATAATAATATGGTAGGATAGTCTCTTTAGAATACCTGATTTTCTAAGTGCTATAGTTAGGATGAATCCACCTAATATCATCCAAGGCACTTCTAGTGACCATGCTTTAAATACAAGGGAAGGATCTTGGTTTAGTCCGACTATGTATAAAAATGGTATAGCTACTGCTATGGTAAACATAGGTAGGTTTTCTGTAGCGATTAGTATAATTGCAAATATTGATATAACAAAGAATGTTCTTATGTCTGCTGTAAAGGCTTCTGTTGTTGGTATCATCCATATAATTAATGGAATAATAAAGTTTATTGCCCATTTAATCATAGATGAGCTTTTATTTGTTTTGGTCATAGTGGGGTTCCTTTCCTCTAGTGACTTATATTTTGTTAGTGGCTATAGGATTGCTACAGCCACTAGGTTAAATTTTATTAGATATCAATTGCCATCATATCAGCTGCTATGATAATTTCGCCTTTGTAAATTGGGCTCATCTCAGTAACTAGCTCACCGATAAATGTACCTGGTGTTAGATGGGTCATTACTACAGATTTAGCATTAGATTTAGCAGCCATTTCTGCAATCTCAGTGATTTTAGCATGGGATTTTTCTAGGTTAGCTACAAAGCTAGGGCCTCTGTTCTGTAGGAATAGAGAATTAGCCTGATTGCCATCAAATACAATTACATCTGCATCCATAGCAAACTGGATAAATTCTTCACTGTACATTAGATCCCCAGAAACTACAACCTTCTTACCATCTGCCTCAAACTTATATGCAACTGTATAAGCTGTATGTGGAACCTTAATAGTAGAGATTTTAACACCGTCTAGGTCAAAGCTTTCGCCACCAGCAACTTCAGTAAACTGTACATCTTCCTTAATACCCTTTAGGGAAATACCTAGATTAGCACGGTAGGAAATATCTCCGTCATACATTTCTGTGTATAGATTGTGCATTTTTTCAATGCCTTTAGGGCCGATTGTATGTAGCTTGCTTCTGCCATCATGCCAACCCATAATCATAAAATAACCATAATCTAGGGAGTGGTCAGCATGTAGGTGGGTAAATAGTGCATTCTTAACACTTGCTGGAGCAATACCCATTTCGTACATTCTACGGGAAGCACCATAACCTAAATCCACTGGGAACATAGCATCTTTGTATTGTATCATTGTACATGGGGAAACTCTTTCCATATCGATAGGAGGTGCGCCACTACCTACTGTTATTACTCTAAATCCTTCTGTTTTTTCTAGTCCACTTTTTCTCTCTGCAAATTTCATTTTAGTTACTCCTTACTTTTTGGTTAGTATTTGTTGTAAATTAATAATATACTATCATACCAATATTTACCTGTTGCACAGGCAACAGTAAATTCTATTTAGTTAAAAAATAATCAATGATTATTTGTGCAATATGACATTCCATTGGAAATTGTTTATAAAACCACCAATTACTTTTTGGTGGGTATATATAGTTACCTTTTAGTAAGTATTGTTTTAAAATCCCTACAAGTCTATGATTATATTAAAATATTAATATAAGGGAGCTAGAACAATGAATACAACTATTGATTTTATCAAAAGCCGTAGCACCTGTAGAAAATTTAAACCAGAGCAGATTACACCTGAGGAATTAGACGCCGTATTAGAAGCTGGAATGTATGCACCTAGCGGAATGGGCAAACAGACTCCTATCTTTGTAGTAATACAGGACAAAGAAATTATTAAAGAGCTATCTAAGATTAACACAGCTATCTGGGGTAAGGGCGATGATGGTCTGTGGGGTGCTCCTACTGTAGTAGTTGTCCTATCAAACCCTAATATTATCCACACCTATCAGCTAGATGCTATGGCATCGGTACAGAATATGCTAATAGCAGCAGAGTCTTTAGGTCTTGGGGCAGCTTGTATCTCTAGAGCAAAAGATGAGTTTGAAACTCCTTATGGTAGAGAGCTACTTAGAAAGCTAGGCATTGATGATGGTTATGTAGGCGTAGAGCATGTAATACTAGGCTATCGTGATGGAGAAAAGCCAGCTAAACCTGCAAGACACCACAACCGAGTTTATCGACTGTAATTTTATAGTTTTGTAGTAAATCTACCTATAACTTCATATCCTAACAAAGCTAAAGGGTGTATATCTCCACATTACCACATGTGAAGGTACACACCCTTATTATTTATCCCTAGAACTTATGTCCAGTGGTTTTTACTGCTCTATGTATTCTGATAGATTTTCTTTAGGCTCTGATCCTCGCTCACCCATAAAATCTGCCTGACAGTTACATTTTTTACAGATACCGAATCCCTTCTCTTCTATGCCGTCAAGCTGACTTTTAAAATGAATACCACATTTGCCACATTTATAGTACATCCAATAAGGCCCCCAACTCATAATATAATCATTCCTTTCTTATAAAGTGTGAATTTTTTCTTTAATCATTATGGTACTATTCTACACCAAAGGAGAGAATTTTTCAAATAATGATAATATTGTAAGCTAGTTACCCATAGGTAACTAAATTTTCGAAAAAATAACCCTTAAAAATACAATAAAAATCCCTAAAAACCCATTGTTATTTTTAACGATATTACTTTATACATTTTGTGGATATTTACTCCTATTTGATGGAATGAGAATTATTTAACAATGATTTCACCTACCTGTTGGTAACTATATACAATTAGTTATAGTTACCAAAAAGTTACCCACTGACTATATTGTTATATAGTTACTATTTGGTTTGTATTGCGTAAATAAAGATAATTTATTAAAATATTATTAATGATGTAAATTTAACAAAGACATCAAATGGCTATATTATGTAATATGAAAGGAAATCTCTCATGAAACAAAAATCAAGTTTATTCAAGTTCTCCTCCCACGGTTGGGCATTAATGGTATACTGCCTACTACTATTCTTCTTCTATGTAGGTATGTGTAATGATGGAACAAATGCCTCTGGTCCTGCTATAGCTGAAAAGCTAGGCCTTGAGCTAGGCGTAGTTCTTAATGGTAATGCTGCCGGTGGTGTAATCGGCGTATTAATCTTTGTTATTTTTGGACAGCTTAACCGTAAAATCGGCCCTAGTCTTTCCTCAGGTATCGGCGCTATTCTTGCAGGTGTAGGATATATCCTAATGGGTAACTCTCCTAACCTAACTATATACACATTTATGTATGCTCTAACAATCGGCTCTATTATGTCCGCTGGTTTTATCTCTGGTGGTACTCTAGTTGCTAGATGGTTCCCTAAGAGAAAAGGTATTGTTATGGGTTATACAACTATGGGTCTTAACCTAGCTTCTGCTATCTATGTACCTATTCTACTATTTTCTATCAATAGCTTTGGCGGTATTGATATGGGTGTACTACCTATCGGTGCTGCATGTATCCTTACAGGTATCCTAGGTATTAAGTTTATTAAGAACACACCTCAGGAAAGAGGTATTAACCCTGATGATGTTTCTGACGAAGTTTATGCTAAAGAATACGATGCTAACCACGATGTAACAGACGATGGCGGTTGGACTACAATGAAGCTTCTTAAAACTAAGGAACTATGGATTGTAGCAGTAACAACAGGTATATTCCAGATTTGTTCTACAGGTATTATGACACAGATGGTAACAAGAAATCAGCAGCTTGGCTTTACACTTGAGCAGTCTGTAGGTATTATGTCCTTCTGTGCTGTAATTGGTATCTTTGGTTCTTGGTATGTTGGTGTACTAGATGAAAGATTTGGTCCTAAGAAGACTATGAAATACTTCGGTCTATGGTACATGTCTGCTCTAATGCTAAATGCAACAGAGATTATGCCCCTAGTTTACTTCTCCATCTTTATGATTGGTATGGGTATCGGTGGTTCTGCTAACTTTATGACATCCCTACCAACATCTGTATTTGGTAGACATGGTTTTGATAAGGTTAACAGCGTAGTATTCCCACTACAGGGACTAATGAGTGCATTCTGTTTTGCTATTAACGGTATGGTACTACTAGTTACCGGTTCTCTAAGATACGCTTACATCATCTTCGGTTGTCTAGCACTTCTAAACAGCTTCATTATCTCAACAATTAATGAGCACAAATACAATCGTGACGTAATCGCTGCTAAAGAAAGTGGCAACGCATCTGCATAAGATTACTTTAATTTAATGTTTACAGAGCTAGTTTTACACTGGCTCTGTTAAATTTTATCTCAGCTTCTACCCTATTAGATTTGGTTTTATATTTTAAATTTACTATAAAGGAGGCTTATTGTGGATTACTATCCTCAACTGCTTCAATGTCAGCTATTTAAAGGACTTACCTACAGTCAAATAGAAAAGGTTATAATGTCCCTATCTGGCACTGTTAATAGTTATAGAAAAAATGATTTAATTGTCCGTACTGGAGATTATATAACAGGGATTATGGTGGTGTTAGAAGGCAGTGTCAGCGTTTCCCATACAGGTAACTATAATAATGATGGCATTGTAGAAACAATAGAGAAATCCCAGATTTTTGGTACTGCTTATGCCTTAGGTAATCAGCCTCTGCTAGTTACTGCCAAGGCTGTTAGTCCAACCAGTATACTATTTCTCAGATGTGATAATCTACCTTTGCAGATTGCTCAATCCGAAGATGGCAATCTTGCCCTGTTTACCTCTAACCTACTTTGTAGTATATCCAATAAGGTAATTCTGCTAGCAACAAAGCTTGAATATATGCATCTACCAACTATAAAATCCAAGCTTGCCTCCTATCTATTTAATCACTATTATTCTACAAATTCTAACTCCTTCTACCTACCTATGAGCCGAACAAGTTTAGCTGAGTATCTAGGGGTTTCCCGTTCTTCTATGTTACGAGAGATGTCCCAGATAAAAAAATCCGGCATTATCTCTATATTAGAAGATGGTATGATAGTAATAAACTCCATTTCTGACCTAGAGATGATTATTTAAAGGTTCTATATCAATTGCTTGGGATTATTTTCGCCCTATTATTTACTACAAATCAAAAAAGCTGAAAGCTCATTTACACAGGTGAGCTTTCAGCTTTTATTAGTTTCTATTAGCTTCTATATCAGTTTCTGCAACCTCAGATAAATACTTCCACATATCTGGTATAAGCTTTTCATCTACAAAAGAAATCGTAGCAATTGACTGCCAAGGCGTATCATTAGAAGGTGAATAGATAATCATAACATTTACAGTTATGTTATCAATGGTAAAAAGCCCATCATATATTCCATATTCTGAGTTTTCTCTATTTTCTAATAGCTGTGGAAAGGGCTTGCTCATTTCATATTCTACAGGAAGCTCTTCCCCAATAGACAGAAGTTCATCATAAATAAGTTGTAAATTATCAAAATATCCATCTAAATCAAAGTCAGCAGATCCTCCATTTACCATATCAATCCCCATGTTGCTAGTATATGTTACAGCAATTAACTTAGCGTCTTCCTCAGCTTTATCAAAAGTTGTAAAAACCGAGTAGGACTGACCATGTACTTTATAATCTCTGGAAATATAGGCTTCTAGGGAATTTCTATCTTCTATAAAGCTATATCGCTCCTCTACTAAAGATTTATCTGAGCCTATTAAACTAATATGCTCAAAGACACTAGTAAAATTCCCTGTGTCCGTTTCCTCTGCTGTTTCAGCCTGTTCCTCTGCTATGTGAGTTTCTTCGGTAACATGTTCTAACTTGCTTTCATTTTGTGTAGAAGTTTCCTGTTGTTTACTTCCATCAGAACAACCAACTAATGCTATAGCCATTGCTAAGGTTAATATTACTAATTTACTCATTAAAATATTTAATCCTCTCTTGATGGTTTGGTGATTTTCTCATGGGTTTACTGCTTAGAAAAACACTAATCCATATTATAGCCTACTAACTACCCTATTTCAACTACAATCTATATATTATATATAAATGCTTTACCATTATCCTAAATAAACTACAAAACTAAAAGTACAAATAACATACAAATAGCTTGTTACTATTATTCTCAGTATTTAGTTCATCCTGGCTCTATATTAATTGTTAGGGTAAAATTTTGCTATATAACCTTTATCTTTAGTAGGACTTAGTATTTCTTTACCGACTGGTGGCTAAATCCGTCAAAAAGCTGATCAAGATAATCAAAGGATTTACCTGTGCCGATAGCTACACAATCAATTGGCTCTGGAGATAGGAATGTTTTAATATAGGTGCGCTCCTCTATTAACTCCCCTAATCCATGAATAAGGGATCCTCCCCCTGTTAGCAGTAGGCCATTGGTGTATATATCCCCTATTAACTCTGGTGGTGTTATCTCTAAAACCTGTTTTAATGCAGTTATTATATGCTCAACTACACCTAGTAATCCTGGATATATGTCATCTCGACACACTTCCCCTCTACTAGGTAATCCTGTGGTTAAATCCCTGCCTTTAATCTCTACCTTTAGATTTTCATTAGCTGGATAGTAGACACTGCCTATTTCTTTCTTTACCTTCTCTGCCATCTTCTCACCAATAAGAAGATTGTATTTACTTCGCACTGCTTTAATAATTGCATCATCTAGCTTTTTTCCTGCAAATCTTACAGAACGCTTGTGAACAATGCCATTTAAAGAAAGTATAGCTATATCGCTAGTTCCCCCACCAATATCCAGTACAATATTACCGTTAGGTTTACTTATATCTAACCCTGAGCCTATAGCTGCTGCCACTGGCTCCTCTATTAGGTAAACCTTTCTTGCCCCTGACTCTATTGCCACATCTATTACTGCACGAGATTCCACATCGGTAATTGCAGAGGGTACACAGATTACCACTCGTGGTCTTACCATACTGCTACCACAGGCTTTTTGTAAAAACATTCTAATCATCTGCTCGGTGGTTTCGTAATCGGAGATTACCCCATCTACCATAGGACAGATCGCCTTAATATTCCCCGGTGTTCTGCCTATCATCTTATAGGCTTCCTCACCTACTGCCATTACCTTATTATCCTTAACACTTACTGCAATTACAGACGGCTCTTTTAATATTATTCCCTTGCCATACTGATAGATAATTACCGTAGTGGTACCTAAATCTATCCCAATATCATGTGTTGCCATTTTTTAACCTTACCTTTCACCTAGTATGAAATTTCCATACTATTACCTATGTAGCTGTGTTTCACCACTCTTATATCAGTAAAACACCAAACCACTTCCCAAACTTTTATTATATAAAACCCTATTTAATAGGAATATTATCAGTTATTAGTCACTGCTACTGTTACTGCAAACACACTGCTACAGCCTGCTTCTTTTAACTTCTCAGATATTGCTACCACCGTTGCCCCAGTGGTAAATACATCATCTACTATTAGCACCACAGCTCCCTCTGGGACTTTAGCTATTACATCATATGAGTTTCTTGCATTGTCCATACGCTGATTTTTCTCTAGTCCATGTTGAGCCTTGCTACTGTCACTGCGACTTAACCAGCCCCTAGTTAAAGAGATACCTAAGTCCTTTGCAATATACTCTGCCAGTAGCACTGCCTGATTATGTCTGCCTTCTTTACGACTTTTCTCCGACATTGGCACTGCCACTATATGGGTTATGTACTTCTTATAGGGCAGTATTAAGGGGCTCATGGCAGAGGATAGCTCCCTTGCCAGTTTGTAGTCCTTTTTTAGCTTTAGCCTAAGGATTATGCCTTTCATTACCCCACTGTATCCATAAGGTGCAAAAACCCCGTCTAAGCCACTGGTTTCCACACATCTGCATATGTATTCTAACTTACCACAGATAGCACAGTAATCGGTGTTATAGTGGGGCAGATTATCCATACAACTACTACAGATAACCCTACCTCTAGCCATAACCTTATTACAACCACTACACCTAGGTGGATATATTAAATCTAACACCAAACTTATTAGCCTATCCATTTTCCACTAACCCCTTTAGGTTGGTATATCGTTTGTTCTTAACATTATTGTCTACCATAGCCTTTAGTGTTCTAGGTTCTCCGGCTAGAATAACTAGCTTTTTCCCTCTAGTAACCCCTGTGTATAGTAGATTTCGGTAATGGAGGTTTTTGTGACTTCCCATTACAGGGATAACCACCACTTCAAACTCATTACCTTGACTTTTATGTATGGTAATGGCATAGGCAAGCTCTAGCTCATCTGCCATATCAAAATCATACTGTGCCACCCTGTCCTCAAACCTTACTAGGATACTTTTTGAAGGGCGATTGATAAGCTCGATAATACCGATATCCCCATTAAAGATACCCATACCATTTTCCCCATTATCTCGCTCCCAGACTATATCGTAGTTGTTTTTCACCTGCATTACCTTATCCCCCTCACGAAATAGAGAAAAAGGTGTTTTATGCTCTGATTTTTGCATATCTGGTGGGTTTAGTGCCTGTTGCATCTTGGCGTTTATCTCTGCTGTGCCCAGTGGCCCTTTACGAGAAGGGCAGAGTATCTGTATATCCCACAGTGCCGAATATCCGTATTTTTTAGGTAGTCGCTGGGATACTAGGGACACTACTAAACTGCTACATTCTCCCGTATCATACCGAGGTATAAAGAAAAAATCACTATCTGCTTTAGATATATCAGGATATTCCCCTGCTACAATTTGGTGGGAGTTAGTAACTATTAAACTTTGTGCTGCCTGTCGGAAAATCTGAGACAAGTGGACTTTTTTCACCCTGCCACTGTCGATTAAATCCCCTAGCACATTGCCTGCACCTACAGAAGGTAGCTGATGGATATCCCCAACCATAATTAACTTACAACCCATTCTAACAGCCTTGATTAAATGCTGGAATAAACCTATATCCACCATGGACATCTCATCTATTACCACTGCGTCAAAGGGCAGTGGGTTGTCCAGATTTCGCTTAAAGGCATTAAGTCCCTTATCATCTTTAAAATCCACCTCTAGTAAACGGTGTATAGTTTTGGCATCTCTGCCTGTTACCTGACTCATTCGCTTGGCTGCTCTCCCTGTAGGGGCAGCTAAAGCCACCTTATACCCTTGTCCGTCTAGTAGGCTAATTATCCCCTTTAGGGTGGTGGTTTTACCTGTACCTGGCCCCCCTGTTAGGATAAATACCCCGTTATTTGCTGCATCGGATATAGCCTGTCGCTGTAATGGTGCATAGGTAATACTTTGGCTTGTTTCCATTAAGTCTATCTCTTTATTCCAGTCCTTATCCTGATTAAAGGCTGACATTAACATCATGTTAATTCTGCCAGCTACATAGGTTTCGGCAGAATATAGATAGGGTAGGTAAAGATAGGTCACCTGATCTTCCGTAATGGTTTCTAGCTTGTCCTCCTCTACCATGGTGGCTATTCGCTCCTCTATTAGCCCCACTCCCAGTCCTAACACCCTGTCTGCCATTACTAACACCTTGTGCTGTGGCACACAACAGTGGCCTGCATTGGCGTTTTCCCTAAGAACATGGTTAACTCCTGCTTCTACTCGTTCCTTGCTATCAGTAGCCATCTCTAGTCCCATAGCTATATAATCAGCCTTGAAAAAATCAAAGCCTATCTCCTCACCACAAAGTAGATAGGGGTTTTTATTAATAATGCTAGGCGCCATCATACCCCAGTTTTTCCATACCTTTATGGCTGTGGCTGATTCAATACCGTAATTACTTAGGGTAAGCATTACACTTCTAATTCCGTAAAGTCTTTTAAACTCGGTGGAAATTTCCTCTGCCTTATTAGGGGAAATACCCTTTACAACTGATAGCTGTTCTGGGCTGCTTTCGATAATTTCTAGGGTTTTATCTCCGAATTTATCCACCAGCTTTTTAGCTAGGGAAGGCCCTACCCCTTTAATAACCCTAGAGGATAGGTATTTATATATTGAGGTGGCACCACTGGGCAGTGTTCTCTCGATGTAATCTGCTTTAAACTGTCTACCATAGGTAGGATGGGAGGCAAAAATTCCAGTGGCAGTAATGCTTTCCCCTGCAGAAATATCAGCAAAAGCCCCTACCACTGTTAAAAGTTCCCCATCATAGTCCATTTCCAGCACTGTAAAGCCGTTTTCCTCGTTTCTAAAGACTATATCCTCTACAGAGCCTTCAATGGTTTCACGATGATCTTTCTTCATATTAGAATTTATCCCTCCCTATATTTTTATCCCTTGTGCTATGTAATTTACGCCTGTACATAAATCTATGCATATTATCTAAGTATAATATATTCTATGGATTTTTGCAATTAAAAGTTCTGGCTAACTCAGTGGAATTTTCGCAGATTTCCACCCAGTGTTCCCTTGCAAAAATCCTTGCTAGAAAAAGGGTTTCCTCACTAGTGGAATTACAAAGGATAACCAGCCTACAGTTATGGTGTTTTTTCGCTGCTGAAAGCCCTTCTATCATAGCAAATTCTGCCCACTTACTATCCTCATTAATCTCCACCACGAGAGTGGCTTGTTCTGGTAGGGTATAGCTTGGGAAAAAAGCCAAAATCTCCTTAGCAATCTGTAATAATCCCACTGCCATAGTAATCCCCATAAAACAGTACAAAACTATGGTTAAAAAATCCTGTAAATTCATATTGCACCTATCCTTTCTTACTAGTTGTAAATAATGCTTCTATGATTTCTAAAGCCAATAAATTCCATGTCATTTTAGACACTTCCTATGAATATACTATGGGATTTTCTATTTTTGGTCATAGGTTTTACTGATAAATCTATGTAAAAACCCTGTTAAAGCTCTGTAAATTACAAAGTTTTACCATTGTATTGTGAATTTTCTGTAAACAATTGCATTTTTTTCTGTCAAAGCCACCAAAAACCATTTTTTCTCTTTTAATCGGGGACAATAAGTGTTATAATAACTTAGTACGATTTATTCTATTTTACACAGGATACTTGTTCCTGCTGTAAGACATAATTTGAAAGTTTGACTTTATATATATAGTTAGGAGATATTGCCTTGGAAAGATATTTAATTAAAGGTGGAAATCCACTAAAGGGCGAAGTAACAATCAGTGGCGCAAAAAATGCTGTTGTTGCTATTATCCCAGCCACTGTACTAGCAGGTGGCAAATGCGTAATCGAGAACATTCCTGGTATTAGCGATGTTGGCTACCTATTCACTATACTTCGTGAAATGGGTGCTACTGTTAATATTTTAGATAAAACAACTGTTGAGATAGACACTACTAATATTACAGATCCTTCTGTATCCTACGAGCTTGCAAGACATTTAAGAGCTTCCTACTACTTTATCGGATCACTGCTTGGTAGATGTAATAAGGCTCATGTTTCCATGCCTGGTGGCTGTAACTTTGGTGTAAGACCAATTGATCAGCACATCAAAGGCTTTGAGGCTATGGGTGCTAGTGTGGTTATTGACGGTGGTATTATTAACACTACAGCAGAGGAGCTAGTAGGCTCCCACATTCACTTTGATGTGGTTTCTGTTGGTGCTACTGTAAATGTTATGCTGGCAGCAGTTAAGTGTAAAGGCATTACAATCCTAGAAAATGTAGCTAAAGAGCCACATATTGTTGACCTTGCAAACTTCTTAAACTCCATGGGTGCAGATATTAGAGGTGCAGGTACCGATGTAATTAAAATCCACGGTGTGGACATTCTACATGGTACAACCTACTCTATTATCCCAGATCAGATTGAGTCTGGCACTTATATGGCTTTAGCAGCAGCAACAGGTGGAGATGTGCTTATTAACAATGTAATTCCTAAGCACCTTGAAACAATTACTGACAAAATGCGTGCAGCTGGTGTAGAGGTTACCGAGTATGATGATTCCATCAGGGTAAAAAGCAGTGGCAACCTAAAAAACATCAAGATTAAAACCATGCCCCACCCAGGATTCCCTACAGATATGCAGCCTCAGATGGTAGCAATGCTAACTAAAGCAGAGGGTGCTTCTATAGTAACTGAAGGTGTATGGGACAATAGATTTAGATTTGTTGAGGAACTTAAGCGCATGGGTGCTTCCATACAGGTAGACGGCAGAACAGCTGTAATACAGGGTGTGGAAGAGCTTCGTGGTGCTCCAGTTAAGGCAACGGATTTAAGAGCTGGTGCCGCTTTATTAATTGCTGGTTTATCAGCTACTGGAGAAACCTATATTGAGGATATCCACTATATTGAGAGAGGCTATGACAATCTGATTGAAAAGCTAACAGCACTAGGTGCTGATATTCAGAAGGTTATTACCCCAGATACCACTAGCGCTATTAAAGCCTAGTAGAAAACTATAAATCCAGCCTGACCATATCATCTAAGGTCAGGCTATTTATATTTAATAGAATGTAGGTCTTTTAGGGTAGCTATTATCCTATATAGCCAAGGAAACCTAGCATTTTCCTTAGAAAGGCAGAAGTTTGAAAATAAAATTTTCAAACTGCAAGTTTTGAGGCTTTTCACTCAAAGGGAGTGAAATTTTGCTATCACAAAATCGCCTAAAACATTGCAAACTACGAGAAAGGCATGGTCAGAAAAATGGCAAAATATCGTTCTCTCTACAGTTCTAGCAAAGGCAATAGCCACCTACTGTCAGCAAAGGGCTGGAGTATTGTTATTGATGTAGGGGTAAGCTGCAAGAAATTTTTAGAAGGATTAGCTATTAGCGAAACTTCCCTTTCCACCCTAGGTGGAATACTAATAACCCATGAGCATATTGACCATGTTAAGGGTTTAGAGGTGCTACTTAAAAAGCACCCTATTCCTATTTACGGTAGCACCCCCACTATAAAGGTGTTACAGGATAGATATGCTATTAATCCTAGTTTATTAAACTCTTTAGATAAGCCTATGGAGATTGCCGGTATGGAGGTAATACCTTTTTCAGTATCCCATGACTGTATAGCTGGACAGGGTTATAGGATAAAGACCTCTGACAATAAAATATTTTCATTTGCTACAGATTTAGGTTGTGTTAGTCAAGGGGTAATAGACCATATGGAAGGGGCTAATATGGCTGTTATCGAGTCAAATTACTGCCCTAATATCCTAAAAAACTCCAGCTATCCCCCAGCCCTAAAGGCGAGAATAGCCAGCAGTATTGGTCATCTATCCAATGGAGAAGCAGCTAAGCTATCAGCAAAGCTAGTAAAAGGCTCTACCACTAGAATAACCTATGCCCATCTTAGTCAGGAAAACAATCTGCCACAGGTTGCCTATAATACCACTGTGGAGGCTCTAAAAAATAAGGATATGATACAGGGCAATGACTATCTACTACATATTGCCTCTCCTAGCGAGCCCTCTCCTTGGAGTGTGTTTTAATATCTCACAAGGCATAAAATACATAAAACATACAGAAAGGAATGATTTGTATGTTAAATATACATTTAATAGTTATAGGTAAGCTAAAGGAAAAATACCTAACTAATGGCTGTGAGGAATATATCAAAAGGCTGTCCTCCTACTGTAAACTTACCATTTATCAGCTAGATGAGTATAAAATAGCTGATAATCCTTCAGAGGCACAGATAGACCAGTGTCTACAGGAGGAGGGTAAGAAGATTATAGCAAAAATCCCCAAATCAGCAGTGGTAATACCCATGTGTATCGAAGGAAAACAGCTGTCTTCCACTGAGCTTGCTGATAAATTCGTCAGTTATTCCAACAATGGGAAAAGCCATATAGCCTTTATAATCGGTGGTTCTCACGGACTTAGCCCAGAGGTAAAAAACCTTGCTGATTACAAGTTGTCCATGTCAAAGATGACCTTCCCCCATCAGCTAGCAAGGCTGATGTTATTAGAGCAGATATATCGTGGGCTGTCTATAATCGGTGGCAGTAAATACCATAAATAAAAAACCTAGCCTCCCTATCAATACCTAGAAAGGATATCCTATCTATGTACAATAAAATACTAAGCAAAACCAAATCCCCCTCCCAACATGTAAACCCCAATGAATACACCTATGTTCACAGCAGTGGATTTTCTGCTACAGATTACTGTAAACAGGAAGGGGAGATAATTAGGCTCTACAGTAATTTTGCTGGCTTTGCCATTATTCTTATGTTTTTTCTACGAGGAATATCTACCCAGCCTATAACTAGCGCTATACATGTCTTTACAGACTTTATTACTATTATTACAGGGCTGGAAGGTTATCTTGAGTTTTTCATGGTAAAGGAGTTAACCACCTCCCTAAGCTACACCCTATCTATGATACTGCCCTTTGTAATATACATGGCACTGGTAAATATCCCCTCGGCTAAAGCTGTGCCTAATCACAACACCAAGGCTTCCTTTGTAATATCAGGGGTATTTATCTCACTGGGGCTGTCCTCCCTAGGTAGCCTTACCGGTGACGCCTTTGAAACAGCACTGTCCTTTGTAAATATAACTAGCCTACAGCCAGAGTTTAACGCCCCTACCAATATACCAGCCTTTATAATATTTCTAGTTAATCTGGTTGTACTACCTCCTCTTGTAGAGGAATGGGTTTTCCGTGGGGTGCTACTACAATCCCTTAGAAGATTTGGCGATGGTTTTGCCATTATGGTAAGCTCGGTAATATTTGCCCTAATTCACTGCAATGTTTCCCAGTCCACCACTGCATTTCTAGTGGGGCTATCCATGGCTATCTTTGTGGTAATTACTGGCTCGGTTTGGACTGGGGTTATAATCCATATGGTTAATAACTGTTTGTCCATTGCCATGAGTATTATTACCTTAGCCATGCCAGAATATGCTTTTGTGCTTTCCATCTGTTTACATATGGTTTATCTAATTGGTGGTGTAATGGCTATACTACATCTATGGAAGAAACACCCTCAGCTATTTACCCTCTACCCAGCTAAGACTTTTACTAGCTTTAGAGCTAAGAATATACTGTTCTTTAGCTCTGTAGGTATGATATCTGCTTTATTTATTATTGGGGCTATTACCCTTAATTATCTGGCTGTTAATTAAAGCCTGCTGAACAACCCAAAACATACTTATAGGTTTATTTAATATGTTTTTGGGTGTTTCAGGGTGCAAAGTTTTTAATCCATTATTATAAAAACTTTGCACTCTGAATTTGGAGTATAGCTCCAAATTCAGGCAGGCTGAATTCATTTATAAACCTCAAAACGCCCTTGTTTTGAGGTACTGTGTGCTTAGCACCCAGTTATTCAGTAAGCATTAATTAACAGCTAACTATAAAATCCTGCTAACTTTGGCAGGATTTTTCCTTAATATATATTAAAATTATAAGCCTACCAAAGACTTAGAAAGGAATGGATAACCTATGAATAGCTACGCCCAAAAAGATCAGCATTATATGAAAGAAGCCCTACAACTGGCAGAAAAAGCCCTTAGCTTAGGGGAGGTGCCTATTGGTGCTGTAGTAGTTTTAGATAATGAGATTATTGGCAGAGGTTATAATGACCGAGAAAGTAATAATAACCCTCTAGGTCATGGTGAGATAATGGCAATTAAAGAAGCATGTGATTATCTAGGTAGTTGGCGACTTACTGGAGCTACTATATATATTACAGCAGAGCCCTGTGCTATGTGTAGTGGTGCTATAATAAATAGTCGTATAAGTAGAGTGGTATACGGTGTTAAGGAAGAAAAAACTGGCTGTGGTGGCTCTGTGTGCAATCTATTTGCCATGAATTTCCCCCACCATGTAGATATTACCACAGGGGTAATGGAAGCCCAGTGTCAGGAGATTTTGCAGAGGTTTTTTCAAAGTTTAAGGAACAAATAATCATTTTAAAATTTTAATGTAATATTTTGACTGTCACCAACAACCTGTAACCGATGTAACATTTTAATAAAATAATGTAATTTTTTCTTTAAAAATAGCCCTCAAAACCCATAAATAAACTAGACAAAAGCCTATAGTAATGATATACTTAGATAAATAACTAATGCTTTTCAGGTTACTCCTGTTGATTTATTTTACATTTTTTTACATTTCATTTATAAGGTAGGGATTATATGGACAAAAAAATTATTAACCGTGTAGATGTACAGGTTACCTGTCTAGTGGTAATCATTGTAGCCATCTGCAGCACCCTTGTTTACAACACAGTCTATACCATTAATTATCAGTCAATGTTAGATGTACTAGAGCAGAATGCCATCTCTATTAAAAATTACATTGACGATGAGTTGGATCACAGTATCTTCACCCAGATTCAAACTGAAGAGGACATGACTGGGGAGCTTTATGAAGATTCCTACGATCTTCTTAACGAAATCCGAATTATCTCTGGTATTAAATACATATACACAGCCACCACCAATGACGATGGCGAGCTAATCTATCACATAGATGGGCTGCCTATTGACGATGTAGACTTTAGACCTGTAGGTTATCTTATTGAGGAGGAGTTTCAGGAGCCTCTACTACTGGGATTACAGGGTGAAGTTATCATTCCTGAGGATATTTTAGAAACCCAGTGGGGCGATGTTTATGTGTCCTACTTCCCCCTATATGGAGAAGATGGTCAGGTAGACGCTGTACTTGGAATGGAGTTTAATGCTGGTTTACAAAGTGACGCCTTTGTGCGTATTAGAAATCTTGTTAATCTGCTAATTCTAGGTATCTGTTTTGGCTCTGGGGTTATCTGTCATGTGCTATTTAAGCGTATATCCAATCCATATTTTAAGGATATTTACAATACTGATTCCCTAACCAAGCTAAAAAATCGCAATGCCTATGACACTGATACTAATAATCTTATTAATACCAATTATATAAAAGATATGGCAATAGTTATTACCGACCTTAACGGGTTAAAACTGGTAAACGACCGTCATGGTCATAAGCTAGGGGATTCATACATCTCTAAATGTGGACAAACCCTACTAGAAAACAAACCGGAAAAATCTATTGTATATCGTATTGGTGGCGATGAATTTGCTACGGTAATCCCTAGTAATGACCCCCATATACTTGACGGGTATATATCTGATGTAAAATCAGGTCTTGTAAAGCTATGTGGCGAGGAAATTCCCACTGCTTCGGTTTCTATGGGATATGCCATCTGTATCGATAATAGCAAACTAGCTTGGGAGCGAGCATACCAAGAGGCTGACGGTAAAATGTATCAGGACAAAAAATCCTACTATGCTACTAACAAAGGTATGGACTCCCGTAAAACCAATACATAAAAAATGGTTCTATATCAATTGTTGGGGTGCTTTAACAAGCCCCCCGGCGGGGGAAGCACCCCCGATAATTTTAACCTAA
>CAYJEQ010000024.1:20251-32095 GCA_964369235.1 uncultured Oscillospiraceae bacterium
TGGTAAAAAAAATTTGGGGGGGGGCCTCCCCCGCGCCCCCGGCGGGGAAAACCACCCCATATAATTTTACCGTAACATTTGGTAAAAAACCATTATTTTACGATTTTTTATAGATGATACTATAGCCCCATAAGATTTTAGCTATGATTACCAGCGCCCCATATTTTGGGCAAATTTATTTTCATAAGCTAATTTTAGTTCTTCTGAGGATATATTATAACAAAGTAAAATATCATTATAATACATTAAAACATCTGCTAGTTCTTCAACTAATTCTTTTCTTATATTTTCATCCCTACTAGCATCTGTCCCTCCATGTTTTTTCACTATATCAATAACTTCTCCTATTTCGCCAATCATCCACAGCAGTTTGTTTTTTCCCACTTCTGGAGAGATACCTTCCCATTTATCTTTATATTTTTCTTGTAATTTCTGCTGCATTTCCTGCATTTCATCAATAGTAAATGGTTCCATTTCCTTCTCCTTATTATATAACTACCATAGACCTTCTCTTACAGCCTTATTTCATATCCATACTCATTAAAGGATAGTGTATCATCAATAACCTCTATATAGATACCTTCTGCCTGTTTAAACCCTAGCTTTTTATAAAGATTTATTGCTGGGATATTGCTATCAACTACAAATAGTCGTAGATATTCCCCTTTATTTTCTTTGGCGATTTCACCTGCTGATTTTAATAATCTAGTGGCAATGCCTTTGTTCCCATAGTCCACATTTACAGCCAATCTATCTACATAAAAGGCTTTACCACTTATAGCATCCCAGCCTACAGCCTCTTTACCATTATGGTCAGGCCATAGGGCATAGGCTCCCACTATAGTATTACCCTCTAGGAGTATATAAAGATTATTCTTTTTTATATCCTCTATTAAAAACTCACTGGGGTATATGTCATCCCATATGTCAATACCCTGTTCATTCATCTTTTCCACCAGTTTTAGGTACAGCTCTTTTAACTGTGGTAGATCCTCTACCCCCCCTAGCCTCAACTCCATTATTATAAAGCCCCTTTACTCTTTTATAAGCACAGCCCTTACTGGTGCACCGTCGCAACCACCGTATTTTATCGGGAAGGCGCTAATTATATAATCCCCATCAGCTATATTATCTAGTACTACATTTTCCACTACAGCTAGTTTTCCACCTAGTATAATCTCATGGATAGGTGCTTCATTATCCAAAGGGGCAATGCTCCATCCATCGGTGATAACTGCCACTACTTCACATTCTACTATATACTGGGCTGCCTCTACAGTTAGGTAGCTATATCCTCCACCATGAATAACCAGTCGCTCTGCCCCCTGTAGTTTGCCTACAAGTTCTTCCTTTGTAATCATATGGTTTTCCTTAAAGCTAATCACCCTACATTTACCATAGTATCTCCACAGTTCCATCATATCAATGGTTGTGCCATTATCCTTAAGGAAGTGGCAATAGGCGTCAGCATGGGTACCTATATGGCTACCTGTAGTAATCATACTAGCGTTAAAAGGCGCTCCATCTTCCATATTGTAAACTCGGTCAATAATAGGCTCTGCAGAACCTGGGTATAGTGGTGCCTCCTGATGAATTCTGGTAATATCAAAAATTTTCATAATCATGACCATCCTTTCACTTACTTGTAATATGTTATGGTTATTATAAATTACAGCTTAATCTCTATATCCATTATCTCCTTACCTACTAGGTCAATTACCTTCTTAAATCCATCTCGTGATTTAAGCTTGGTGCCTAGGGAGGTGGGTATAGCAATAATTCTTTCCCTTCCATTATCGTCTATAAAGCTTTGTACTGCTGGTGGATACCCAGCTGCCCACAGTGGAAAAACCAATACTATATCCCCTGTTGCCTGTGGCTTGTCATATGTTATTGGGGTTGTTTCTTTTTTAGAGGCTTTTGCACCACCTTTAATAAAACCTATCACCCCATTCCAGTTTTCATTGTCGGTAATAGCTCTAGCTGTGGTGTTATATTCTGCTGCTATCTTCTGGGCTACTGCCTTGCTTCTGCCTGTTCTAGTGTAGTAGTATACTGTGTATTCCATAAAAATGTTCATTCCTTCCCTTAAATTTTAGGTGTTATAATTACCCAAAACACAAAACTTATTTTAATTAGTCTTTTTATCTATTATAAAGGCAAATTTTCAAGTAATCATGTAATATTTGTAAATAAATTCATTTTTCTATAGTTGTGATGTAGGCACTGTTTGAATAAATTCAAACAGGCAAGTTTTTGCAAGCAAAAACATTGCAACTCAGTATAAGTTTGAAGCTGAGTGTATCCCCCCTTTGTGGTTTTAAGGGAGATTTTACATAATATAAGCATAGACTATATAAAGACAAAAAGTCACTATCATATTTTTCGATAGTGACTTTTTAATATTATTTCAGTACCGCTAGAATAGCTTCTCCATAACCAATTGCAGAGTCATATAACCACTGATCTGTTCTAACCTGATCATAAATCTGTGGATTACTGATAAATTCCATCTCTACAAGAACGCTTGGGCAAGCTGTATACAGCGCCATTCTAAAAGCTAGCTCCTTAGCCCCTCTGCTATAAGCTCCTGTATTAGAAGATAGGCTGTTTTGTAGAGCAACAGCTAATTCCTTGCTGTTTTCTGTGTAGCTATATACCTCTAAGCCTTTGGCAGATGGGTAGGTAATACTATTGTAATGAATAGAAATTAGAAAATCTGCTCGGTTTTCCAGCGCTTCTAATGTTCTATCATTGGAAAATAACTTAACATCGCTATCTCTAGTAAGAGTAACCTCTGCACCCATGTCCTCTAGTACCGTTCTAGCTGCAATAGCTGTTGCTAGGGTTAGATCACTTTCGTTGGCACCGGTTGCGCCAGAAACACCAATAGCACCTGGATCATATCCACCATGACCTGGATCGATAAATATACTTACTCCCTCTAGTGGCTTGTCCGGATTAGAGCTAAGCTGTGGTTTGCTTTTTGTCACTAGAACTGTTTCACCGTTATTGTATTCAATAGTATATCCCCACAGCTCACTATTAGGATTAACCTTAAAATCAATTGTAGTATCCCCATTAGCCTGTGTTACTGTAGCACTTGAGAAAATACTGCTATTAGTTACAGGTAGAGAGGTTAGCCCTGAGGTATTCATTAAAGTTACCTTTAAGCCACCATCATAACGCTCCATCTTAAAGCCTGGGAAACTGTTAGTATCAAATATAAATTCCTCTACATTATCATAGGCTTTAAAATCATTACCTCTAATAGTTGTGTTATAGTAGAAATTCCCCTCTAATGGCTGGAAGGCACTTTTACTTACCCAACCGCCCATACTCAGTTTATACATAGTGTTGGTCTGATCTACTACTGTATCCACCATACCTATAGTAAGAACTGTATCAATCCCTGAATAGGTAGAGCTACTATAGTAGTTAGGAGCTGCACTTTGATAGTTTTGAACTATAGGCGCAGAGGTGGTGCTAGAGGTAAACATATCACCAGCAGAATAATAGGTTGTGGTTTTACCGTTGTAGGTCATTTTATATGTAACACTACCTACATTAGTAGTAGATGCATTAAAGGTAGGCATGGTAGTTTCAGCTGAGAAGTTAGCTGGAACACCAACTACTGCTGTAGCTGCATTCTGGGTTAGCTCTACAGTTTTACCGTTTATTGTTGCTACAACTGATGCTCCAGAAGGTGCCACACAGCTAAGGGTTATCTCCCCTCCAGATGGCACATAGTTGTCAAAGCTAGGAAAGGCTGAGGTTAATGTAGTAGTTGTATATACATCTAACTGAGATGCATTTGATACTCTTGTAATAACTACTTCTGTGGTTTTGCCATTTTGCGTAGCTGTAATAACATTATTGCCAATAGCTAGATCCACCACAAATCCAAAACTACCAAACTGTCCTCTATCGGTGATTTCAGTATCATTTACATATAGTTTATAATTAGGATTTGATGTGCCGTATATATAATAAGTCGCTGAGGTAGTCTTTACATTGGCGTTAGGTGATACTATATTTAGCACCTGTGGAGAGGATAGGTCTACACCTGTATTTACTACCTCTGCCATGGTTACATCAGCAAAAGCTGTAACACCTCCTGATATAGTCATTAATCCAGCCAAAGTAAGGGAAAACAGTTTTCTTGAGATATTCTTCATATTTATTATATTCCTTTCCTGTGTTTATGTATGTAATTTGTATGTAATAATTCTAGTTTCTCTACTATACTATTATATACTATTATATAATAAGAGTGTGACAGAATTGTGAATTTATTGCATGTAAATTTAAGGTTACCACAGGAGGAATTTTAGGAAATTCTTATAAAAACTCATGTAAAACTTCAATAAACTATTGACTTTTTACTTAAATTAGTATATACTAACTTGGTGAAAGATAATTATTTAACATCTGCCCTATGCAGATTGTCAGGAAAGGTAAGGTTTGAGGCTTTTCACTGGAAGGAGTGAAATTTTGCTAATGCCAGTTTACTGGCATTGGAAAATCGCCTAAAACATTGCAAACTAAGAGAAAGGAATGGTCATATATATGACATTAAAAGACGCCCAGTTTGGCAAAGAATACATAGTGTCATCAATATCCACTGAGGACGAGGAGCTTAACAGCTTTTTGTTTACGCTTGGTTGCTATACTGGGGAAAAGATTGTAGTAATTTCCAAGATTAGCGGCAACTATGTAGTATCTATTAAAGATGCTAGATATAATATTGACGCTGAGCTTGCAGAAGCTATTATAATCCAGTAAGACTATAACATCACTAGAAATAGTGATTTTTATAGGTCTCTTAGTTAGTAAAAACTAATTTTCTTTACAATCATTACATAATCACGAGAAAGGTAGCACATCAATATGAGAATAGCACTTACAGGAAACCCCAACAGTGGTAAAACCACACTTTATAACGCCCTAACAGGCAGAAGCGAGCGAGTAGGTAACTGGGCTGGTGTAACAGTTGATAAGAAAGAAAGCCTACTAAAGAAAAACTACAACACAAATGGCGTAGAGGTTATTGCAGTTGACCTTCCAGGGGCATACTCTATGTCGCCTTTTACATCAGAAGAAAGCATTACAAGTGCATATGTTAAGGGTGAAAATCCTGATGTAATCATCAATATAGTAGATGCTACTAACCTGAGCAGAAGCCTGTTCTTTACAAGCCAGCTACTAGAGTTAGGTGTGCCTGTGGTGGTTGCTCTTAACAAAGCAGACATTAACAGAAAGAAAGAAACTAATATTAATATAGAAGAGCTATCTGCAAAGCTATTATGCCCAGTAATTCCAACTTCCTCCACTGAGGGAGAAGGTTTACAGCAGTTAGTAGACGCAGCTATTACAGCTAAAGGCTTAGCTCAAACAGCTCCTTACAACCAGCCTCAGATAGATATATCTGACAAGGCACAGGTAGAAAAAGCTGACAGAGAGAGATTTACCTTTGTAAATGATATTGTATCAGCAGTAGAAAGCAGAAAGGTAGCTAGTCATACCGAGAGCACCTCCGATAAGCTAGATAAAATCCTTGCTGATAAAATACTAGGTATCCCTGTGTTTGTGGCAGTTATGTGGGCAGTGTTCTCTATTTCACAGACTCATGTTGGGCCAGTAATCGCCGATTACCTAGTTGGCCTAATCGAAGGCTTCCAGGGTGCTGTAGGTGAGTCCATGTCCTCTGCTTCCCCATTCCTATCTGCACTACTTATCGATGGTATCATCGGCGGTGTAGGTGCAGTAGTAGGTTTCCTACCACTAGTAATGGTTATGTACTTCCTAATTGCTCTATTAGAGGACTGTGGTTATATGGCAAGAGTTGCTGTAGTAATGGACAGATTCTTTAAAGTAGTAGGTCTTTCTGGTAAATCCATCATACCTATGGTAATCGGTACAGGTTGTGCAATTCCTGGGGTAATGGCAAGCCGTACAATCAGAAATGAGAGAGAACGCAGAACAACAGCTATGCTAACTCCATTTATGCCTTGTGGTGCTAAGCTACCAGTTATCGCACTATTTGCTGGAGTGTTCTTCCAGGACGCTTCTTGGGTTGGTACACTAATGTACTTTGCTGGTATTGCACTGATTTTTATAGGTGCTCTACTTGTTCAGAAAATCACAGGACATAAACTTAGAAAATCCTTCTTTATTATGGAGCTTCCAGAATACAAAGTTCCAAGTATTAAAAGAGCTACCCTATCCATGGTAGCCCGCGGTTGGTCCTTTGTAGTTAAAGCTGCAACAGTTATCCTTGTGTGTAATGCTATAGTACAGATTATGCAGACATTTAACTGGAGCCTACAGATAGTAGAAGAAGGTATGGAGCACACCTCCATCCTTGCAAGTCTCTCCCACCCATTTGCTCTAGTGCTAATCCCACTAGGTTTTGGTACATGGCAGCTTGCAGCAGCAGCTATTACAGGCTTTATCGCTAAGGAAAATGTAGTAGGTACACTAGCTGTAGTTTACGGTATTACTAACTTTATCGATACAGAAGAACTTGCTTTAGTAAGTGGCGCTAGTGAAGTAGCTGCAGTTATAGGCATTACCTCTGTAGCAGCACTATCCTACCTAATGTTTAATCTATTTACGCCTCCTTGTTTTGCCGCTATCGGTGCTATGAACTCCGAAATACAGGATAAAAAATGGCTAATGGGTGGTATTGGTCTACAGTTTGCCTTTGCTTATCTAGTTTCATTTGCAGTTTATCAGATTGGTAGTGTAGCAGTACTGGGAACAGTTGGAGAAGGACTAATCCTAGGGCTGGTTGTATCCGCTCTAATTATACTAGCATTCGTAAGCCTAGTTAAAAAAGGCAATGCTAAGATTAAAGAATACGCTATAGACAAAAAAGTTACAGCTTAATATAGGCTTTCTACTTACAGGAAAATCCCTATTATAGAAAGGACGGTTATCATTATGACAGATATTATTGTTATTTTAATCATAGCGGTGATTTTAGGTTTGGCTATTGGATATATTGTAAAGGCAAAAAAATCCGGCAATAAGTGCATAGGTTGCCCTGTAGAAAACAGTTGTAGTGATAAATCCTGTAAAGGCGAAGAACCATAAGATATTTCTACTTAACTTTTTTCTCCTAATAAGTTTAAATCAAAAGAAGCTATCACAATGAGAAAATCATCTGTGATAGCTTCTTATTGCGTATCTTTATCAATAGTTGGGGTGAAATTCTCTTGGGGCACTATAGAACCCTTATTGTTTACTTGAAAGAACATCTACAAGGTGATATACTGAGAATATACTAAAACACAAAGGAGGATACTATGGGGCCATTTGACTATATACTAGAGAAAATAGAAGGTGACTACGCCTATCTAAGGCTGATAGATAACCCTAAGGCAGAGCTATTTATGATTGCCTTAACACTACTGCCTTTAGGTGCCGATGTGGGCAGTAAAATCCATTACGAAAACATAGAATACACCATAATGTAAAGTAAAATAATTTTGGCTCTATATTAATTGTTGGGGTAAAATTCTGTTGGGGTACTGTCCCTCGCCGATGGCGAGGGACAGTACCCCAACATTTGCTCTAGAACCAATATTTTTTAGGCTCTTTGATAAATCTTAGGGCAAAATTATATGGGGTGACTTCCCTGTCAGGCAGACAGGGAAGTCACCCCAATATTTAGTATAGCACCACTATTTCTTACCTAGATTATGGATTACCCAAGCCCCATAGCCACCAATTAGGCTATATGCCTCATAGCCATCTTCTAGCATTGCAAGGGCAACTTTTTGGCTGGAGATACCAGCATAACAGGAAAAAACAATCTTCTTATCTCTGTACTCCTCTAAATCTTCACTATTAACCTGTGTTCGTGGAATATTTATAGCATTTTCCAGAGGGCCTTTATTAAAATCCTCTGGGTTTCTTATGTCTACTAGCTGATACTCCTCTGGTGATAGCTTTTTTAAATCCTTAATGGATATTTCAAAATCCTTTGCCATACTTATGACCTTCCTTTCAAATATTATAAATTATTATCTTGGTGGTAAATCTCAGCTTTATCTAGAAAATTCCTAAAGCAGTCCAGATTACCCCACCAGTGTATATGGGGATATCCCGCAAATAAACTGTCACTGCCATGGATACACTCCATCCGTCGACTACCCTTAGTAGCAATTAAATCACTGCCATTATCAGTACAATCCGAATAGTGAAACTCATGACAGGGTACGGTTTCTCCTTTTTTCAGCAGTAGGTTGTCCTCTTTTGCCTTTAGGGTTTTGTAGCCAAATCGCACCAACTTACTGGTCATAAAGCACCCACCCTCTACAGCTCCAACCATGGGGATTTTATCCCCACTGTGATTTTCTATATACTGGGTAAGATACATAAATCCTCCACACTCTGCTATAGTTGGCATACCATTTTCTATGGCTGATTTTACCGAGTTTCTCATAGAGGTATTTTCCGATAGCTCCTTTAGATATTCCTCAGGATAACCACCACCTAGAATAAGCCCTGACACCCCATGAGGCAAAGCACTATCCCTTATAGGTGAGAAATGGACCACCTGTCCACCTAGCTCCTCTATTAGCTCTAAGGTATCCTCATAATAAAAACAAAATCCATTATCCTGTGCCACTGCGATTTTTATAGGTTTTTCCAGTGGGGTCGGCAGGGTAGGCTTTGTGTAGTTTATAGCTGGTGCAGTTTGTGATAGGGAAATTATCCCCTGTAAATCAATGGTTTCCTCTACTGTTTCTGCCACTGTATTTAGCTTGTGGTTAATATCTGCTATCTCTGCTGGAGTAATAAGCCCTAGGTGACGACTGCCAAGCTCTGCCTCTGCCATAGGTGGCAGATAGCCATAAACCTTAATCCTACCACCAAAATGGCTGTCAATCATATCTTTATATAATGGATACATACCCTTATTGGTTTGGTTTAGGATTACACCTTTAATATTATTTTTCTTAAAATTAACATATCCTTCCACCATTGCCACCACCGATAGGCTAAGGCCTTTGGTGGATAGTACCAGTATCTGTGGGGTATCCGTTAGCTGGGACAGATGGTTTGCTGAGGCTATATCGCTATTACCTCCCAGTCCATCATAAAGCCCCATCACCCCCTCTACCACTGATATGTCACTACCCATAGAGTTTTTATACATTAGATATTTAACGGTTTCCTCTCCACATAGGAATAGGTCAAGATTGCGACTTTTTGTACCTATTACCCTACTGTGAAACATGGGATCAATATAATCCGGGCCTGATTTAAAGGCTGATACCTTTAATCCCTTATTGGACAATGCCTTTAAAAGTCCACAGGTAATGGTGGTTTTACCACAACCACTGCCTGTGCCTGCTATCATAATTCTAGGATGATTTGATGTCATAGTGATAGACCCTTTCTATTTTACACTTTTTTATTGATAGTCAGCAAGATGTAAAACAGAGATAGTTAAGTTACATCACAACAATATATTCTATATTATGGCGATAAAACTTAATGTTTTACACTTTTTTATTGATAGTCAGCAAGATGTAAAACAGGGACATTTAAGTTCCATCACCACAATATATTCTATATTATGGCGATAAAACTTAATGTTTTACACTTGCTTCCAGCTACAAAACAGGGGAATTTAAGTTTAAATTAGCTGATTTATTATTGTGTTAGACAGTAGAAAATATCTGTAATCTATGGACAGGTGATTATCTTTAATATTTAGGATATTTCTATCCAGTAGGGGCTTGGCTTTTATTAACATACTTTTAGTTTCCTGTGGAAAACTTTCCTGCAACAGCTGTAAATCCACCCCTTTATTAAGGCGAAGTCCTAACATTATATATTCCGAGAAGTCCCCACCTGTGCCATCTTCACACAGCTCAAGGCTACCATCTATGAAACATTCTAGGTTTCTTGGGTAGTAATATCTTTTGCCATTTATATAGCTATGTGCCGATGGGCCGAAACCTATATAAGGCGCCAGTGTCCAGTATTTATAATTGTGGTGGCTTATTAAATCCTCTCGAGAAAAATTAGAAATCTCATACTGATTATACCCTATTGATGATAGGCTTTCACAGCAGTATAGGTATAAATCTGCCTGTAGGTCTTCATCAATATGGTCGATAATAGAGTTTTCAGCCAGTGGGGTGTTTTCCTCTACCTTTAGGATATATGCTGAGATATGTTCTGGGGATAGGTTTTCTATGGCTTTAATGGTTTTCTCTAAGGTGGATTTGTTTTGATAAGGTAGCCCTAGCATAATATCTAGGGATATATTATCAAAACCACTTTCCCTTGCTATATTAAAGGCTGTGGTAACCTGATCTAAGCTATGGCGTCTACTTAGGACATTTAGTTCCTGCTGATCTGCCGATTGCACTCCCATGGATAGACGATTAAATCCCCCTTTATAAAGGGTGTCCATTAAAGGCTTATTAATAGTACAGGGATTAGCCTCAAGGGTAATCTCCCCTGTGGTAAAGGTGAATTTATCCACGATGGCGTTTTTTACAGCTACAAGATTATCCCCACCTAAAAGACTAGGTGTGCCTCCTCCAAAATAGATACTATCTATGTCTAAGCTATGGGGATAGTTATTTATATAGTTAATTAAGCTTTTTGTATAGCTATCTATGACATCTTTAGTAGCTACCATTGAGTAAAAATCACAGTAGCTACATTTAGAGCTACAAAAAGGTATGTGAATGTAGATACCTGCTTTAATAAAATCACCTGCTTTATAATATGTTTCCACCTAGATAAATTTGCAAAAAAGCCTGTAATCCATATCACCAAAGGGCGAAGATTACAGGCGATGGATCTGTAAAGTTTAAATAAAATTAATCTAAAAATCCGAAATTATCAAAAGGCAGTATAGTAAAATGGGCCTCCCCAATAATGTTTTCTGCTGGAATATAGGGATCACTCCACACTCTAGCGTCACCAGAGCCAGCACGATTATCCCCAAAGAATAGGTAGTGACCCTCAGGTACATCAAACTGCTGTGCTACACCAGGATCTGGGTATTTTACATAGGGCTCGTCTAGTAAATCACCATTAATATATACATTGCCCTCAACATCTATGTTTACATAATCACCAGGAAGTCCAATACAGCGTTTAATAAGGGTTTTGTCTGTTTCTGGATTACCTTCAAAAACTATTATATCACCACGATCTACACGATCTTCTACACTGTGAATTCTTGTGGAGAATATCCAGCTTTCTATGGATATTGTAGGAAGCATTGAGCCTGTTGGCACTCTAGCTAAAAAGAATACATACTGAATTAACAGGTAAACTACTATCATATCAATAGTAAGTGGAATTATATACTCTCTAAGTATCGACTTTTTTTTCTTTTTCTTAGGTGGTGTTTGGGAATTTGGATTACTATCTATATTATCTATATTATCTATATTGTTTATATTATTTCCGTCCATATGGCACCTCGTTTTAATAGATTTAACTATTATTAATCAATATAGTATAACATAGTTTAAACAAAAGTCCTAGTGAAAATTCAAATAATTTACTAATTCTTAAAAATCTTCTTATGGGTTAAGCTAAATATTCCAGTATTATAAACCTCTCCTATTACTTAGCACCTATCTACCTGTATATAATATGGGTAAATATCACATAATTACACCATAGGCATTAAGGCTCAAGACACTATGTATAGTATATAAGTTTAAAAATAAAGTTTTCTAAGGCAAGTTTTGTGACTACACAAAATCGCCTAAAACATTGCAAACTAAGAGAAAGGCATGGTCATAAATATGAAAAAAGAAAATTTAGGTATGTTTCTGTCTGCTTTATCCCTGTCTT
>CAYJEQ010000025.1:0-30980 GCA_964369235.1 uncultured Oscillospiraceae bacterium
GCCTTCTACTGGTCTAGTAACTTTACAATCTCAGCATATATAATGGCGCTGGTATCATTTATTGCCATAGCTTTAGCATTTTGTGATATCTTTTTTATTAAATCACTATCCTCAACTAAACTAGATAGGCTTTGTATTATAACTTTTTTATTAAGGTTTTTTTCCTCAATAAGTAGGGCTGCTTCTTTATTTACCATTACCATCGCATTGTGGTACTGATGATTTTCTGCCACATTTGGTGATGGTATTAATATAGAGGCTTTGCCACTTCCCTGTAGTTCACTTAGGGTAATAGCTCCACTTCTTGCCACCACTATATCTGCTGCCGCTAGACAGTCTGCCATATTATGTATATAGTCCTTAATGGATAGGTGGTTTATCTCTTGATATTTTATCCCCCTATCCTTTAATAATTGTGGAAAACTCTCAGCTGCCAGCTTACCTGTGGCGTGAATATGATAGATGTCCTGACGGTTTTCATGCCAAGAAATTATATCAGCTACTGCTTCATTTATTCTAGCTGCCCCTAAACTTCCCCCAAAGGTAAGTAGGCATTTTCTCTGTCCTATTCCTAGGCTTTCCCTTGCCTTATGCCTATCTGCTTCTAGTATCTCCTGTCTTATAGGATTGCCAGTAACAATATAGGGACGATTATTAGGTATAAACTTAGCTGCTTCCTCCACTGCTAATAAAATCATATCCACAAATTTAAAGCTGTATTTATTAGCTATACCAGGGTAGGCATTCTGCTCATGGGCTATGGTTTTTATCCCCATTTTATGGGCTGTATGTAGTATGGGCGCTGACACATAGCCACCTGTGCCCATTACTATATCAGGTTTAAAATCCCTAAGAATTTTTCTCGCCCTAGAGCCTGATTTCATTAGACATACTAGGGATTTTGCGTTGTATTTAATATTTCTCAGATTAATTTTTCGCTGTAATCCCATTATCTCAATAGGCACAAAGTCAAATCCTGCCCTGGGCACTAAATTTGCCTCCATACCTTTGGGATTACCTGCAAAAAGTATCTCTGCTTTAGGATGCTGGGATTTAATATAGCTAGCTACTGCAATGGCTGGATTAATATGTCCTCCTGTGCCACCACAGGCAAATAATATCTTCATTATATGCTCTCACCACCCTTTCTAGGGTTGTTTCCTGCTCTTTTTCTAGATTTAACTAGATTTAGCTTTTCTAGGTCTGCCTGTTGTTCTTTATCTATAAGGTTATTTTGGTGTCTGGAAGTAGCCTTTGATACGGACAGGATAACCCCCATCTCGCCTAGTAACATAAGTAGAGAAGTCCCCCCATAGGAGAAGAAAGGCAGACTTATTCCTGTATTAGGCATAAGATTTGTAACTACGGCAATATTTGCTATTACCTGTATTGCCACCTGACTGGTTAGACCTACTACCAGTAGCGAGGCAAATCTATCATGGCTTTTTAAAGCAATAGTAAACCCTCTCCAAATCAGTAGTGCAAAAATCAAAATAATAACAGAAGCACCTATAAAACCTAACTCCTCACAAACAACTGCAAAGACAAAGTCATTTTGTGGCTCGGGAATGTATAGGAATTTCTGACGAGAATTGCCGATACCTACACCCATAAGGCCACCTGAGCCTACAGCATAAAGGGACTGTATAGTCTGAAAACCTGATCCCTGTGCATCAGCAAATGGGTCCATCATTACATTGAAACGCCCCATAGCTCTATCCCACTGTCCACTGATAACTAAACCAAATAGCAATAATCCAACTGCTCCTACTGCACTGACCACTAGCTTTTTAAGGTCAAACCCTGCCACTAAAATCATAATACCGGCCATGATACCTATTATCGCCAGAGCAGACAGATGGGGCTGTAAAAATAATATTCCAATAATGGGAATTAAATATAACACATATATTATGATACCATACTGAAAAGTATCCATTTTATTTTTATGAATGGTCATCATCTTGGCAAAAAATACAGGTATGACGAATTTGGCAAGTTCTGATGGCTGGAAGGTTGTAAATCCTAGATTAATCCATCTATGAGCTCCATTAATTTTAGGAAAGAGAAATGGCATTAGTAAGATAATCAATGTTATCAAATATAACCATCCACCCATTTTCTCAAACCATTTATAATTAGACTGACTAGCCACAATCATGATAAAAATTCCAGCTAAAGCAAACATTAGCTGTCTTGATATAAAATAGAAACTATCTCCATGATAGTAATAGGCATTGGCATAGCTGGCTGAGAACATCATAACTAGGCCTACTGTTAGTATTACAAGTACCAAAGTTAAAAATGGATAGTCGATACTGCCACCTGAAATAAACAATGGCAGTTTTTCTTTGGATTTACCTTTGGTAGATTTTTTACCCCTACGGCGCTGAGCAGACTTTGTAGGAGTGCTTTTTGCAGTTCTTTGGGATTGTGTGGATTTTTGTGATCTTATATTCTCCAAAATTTGACCATCCTTTCTAAAGATTATAAGTAAGAGGTAATATAATTGGCTGTATTCACTTATAAACAATCCTAACGCAGTAAGGGTTATTTATATTTTACAGATTAACTGCCCAGATTACCGATAGCACTGAGCCTATTAATGTTACAGCAGCAAAGGCAAATACAATCTGGGTTTCATTTCTTCCTGTCATCTCAAAGTGATGGTGAATCGGACTCATTTTGAATATTCTCTTACCAGTTAGCTTAAAGCTTGCTACCTGCAAAATAACAGATAGGGACTCTACTATATAGATAATACCGATAAAACCCAGTAATAGAGGCTGACCTAAGCCAAAAGCCATTGCTACCACTAGCCCACCTAAAAACATAGATCCTGTATCCCCCATAAACACCTTAGCAGGGTAGAAGTTCCATATTAGAAAACCTACACAACCAGAGGCAGTGGCTACGGAAAGGATATTTACATAACTATAGCTAAGAACAACACTTACAGCCATAAAACCAAGTGAAGCTATAAAAGTAACTGAGCCAGCTAAACCGTCTAGTCCATCGGTTAGATTTACTGAGTTTGTTATGTAGGTAATACCTAGAACGCATAGAGGATAGTAAAGTATCCCTAGGTCTAGCTGTCCTACAAAGGGAATGGACAGCACAGTGGAGGTATCTCCCACAGTGTATACAGTGGATAGATAGAAGATGGACACAGCAAACTGTAGTATAAGTTTCTGTTTTGCTGTTAGGCCTAGGTTTCGTTTTTTGGCTACCTTAACATAGTCGTCAATAAAACCAATCAGACCAAATCCCACAGCCATAAACAGCCCTGCAATAGTTCTTGCCAGCTGAATTTTATTAAAAGCTATGTTCATATCCATATTCTGCATATTTAGGTTTATACCTACTATTACAGCTAATATTATACCCACAATAAACATAATTCCACCCATAGTTGGGGTATTTTGCTTATTCATATGCCATTTTGGGCCTTCTTCTAGTATAGTCTGGCCGTATTTTAGTCTTTTTAAAAATGGGATTAACCATATCCCCAGTAAAGATGTTACCCCGAAAGCCACAAAGGCTGTTGCCACTAATGTAAATCCACTTGCCACTTTTATAATCTTCCTTCCATGATGTTTCACCTCTTATAAGCTGTAAAACAAGTTCTAACCAATGTTTTTATTATACTATTTGTATTATATGTCGCTAATTATACTAATCTAAGGTTTCATATACCTGTTGTAAAAATTCCTCTAGCTTTATCCCTCTGCTTGCCTTAACCCATACTATATCCCCTGTATTTGCTACAGACAAAAGATAGTCTGCCATCTGCTTTTTATGGGTGAAATAATAACTATCCACAGCTAACTCCTTAGCTGTGTTATGGCTATGTATACTGAAATGATTATCTTCGTTACCATAACATAAAAGCATATCTACATTATTTTCTGCCACTACTCTACCACTGGTTTTATGGGACTGTTCTGCTATGTCACCCATCTCTAACATATCCCCTAAAACAGCTATCTTCTTCCCTTTAGCTGGATAGGTTTTTAAGGTTTCCATAGCTGCCTGTACCGAGTCTGGGCTGGAATTATAGCAATCTTCTACAAATATTATCCCACCTTTGGTTAGGATTTTTTGTCGCATTCCGCTTGGTGTGTAATTTTTTATTGATTCTAGTGATTTTTCCACTGATATATTAAGCTCTATGCCCACTGCTATTGCTGCTAGGGCATTGTTTACATTATGTCTGCCCAGTGTAGGTATCATAGCACTGTAAACAGCTCCATCTATTACCACATCAAAGTAACTACTACTATCTTCTTCTTTAATATTTATAGCCTTAATTGTGGCTTTTTCACTGTCTATTCCATAGAAAACTGTTTTAACCCCAGCTAAATCTACCTGTGATAATAAATCATTATCAGCAGATAGTATTAATGCTCCCTGTGGCTTTAACCCTGATATTATCTCTAGCTTTGCTTTTAGGATATTCTCCCTAGATCCTAATAATTCTAGGTGGGATACCCCAATATTAGTTATTACAGCAACATCTGGCTTTGCTGCAAGGGACAGCTCCTCTATTTCACCCAGACCACACATTCCCATCTCTAGCACCAAAGCCCCTGTGTTATCAGGAGCAGAAAATATTGTTTTAGGCATTCCTACCTGATTATTCTCATTGCCTTGGGATTTGTGGCTTTGGTACCCCTGTGATACCACCAGTGAGATAAAATCCTTTGTGGTGGTTTTGCCCACACTGCCTGTTACTGCTACCACTGGTATATTCAGTAAATCTCGGTAGTATCCCGATAGGGCAATATACCCATCCCTTGTGCTGTCTACCTTTATAGTAGGTACACTGCAGCTAACATCTCTGTGTACCATTACTGCTACTGCACCTTTTTTCACTGCTTCTTCTATATAATTATGTCCATCAAAGTTCTCACCCTCTAATGCCACAAATAAAGATCCTTCTACTATTGTTCTTGTGTCGGTGGATACATGGCTTATATTTGCGTCACCACTGGATATTCCACCTATTGCTACGGCTGCTTCTTTAAGGTTAAATGTCATATTAATGGTCATTCCTTTCCTAAAGTTTTGTGGGGCTTTCCCCTAGGGGAATTTTACATTATCATAACTGCCAAAATCACAAAACTCCTGTTTGAAAAGCACTTTCAAACTTTTGAAAAACACTCTCAAACTACTGTCTATATAGGTACTAATTACCCCTTATTAACCCATTAACTATTACCTGTTCATCAAAATAATGGGTGGCGTCACCTAGAACTTGATAGTCCTCATGGCCTTTGCCAGCAAGTAATAGTATATCATCTTTCACCATATTTTCAAGGGCTGTTTTAATAGCAGTTTCACGGTTTTCTATAATATCATAGGGGGTTTTTGATTTTTCTAGCCCCTCTATTATATCCTCCATTATCTGGATAACAGGCTCTCGTCTAGGATTATCCTCACTTACTATAATATAATCACTGTATTTTGCTGCTATTTCACCCATGTATTTTCGCTTGGATCTATCCCTTTCCCCAGGGCAACCAAACAGCAACACCACTCTGCCCTTAGCAAAAGATTTTGTTGTGATTAGTAGCTTTTCTAGTGAGTCTGGAGAGTGAGCATAATCCCTTATAACCACAAATTCTCCACTGTGGATAACCTGTAGTCTGCCTTTAACCCCTTGGGATAAGCTAAGTCCTTCCCCTATATCCTCATAGGAAAATCCTAGCTCTCTTACTGCCCCAATAGCTGCTAAACCATTGGATACAGAAAATTCCCCTGGCATATTTATCCTCATAGAATACTCTCTGCCCTCTGCCATTAAAGTAAAATTATTTGCCACTGGACTGCTATTTATATCCACTGCCCTAAAGTAATCCCCATAGCCACTGCCGTAACTTTTACAGCTAGGTAGTTCTTTAATCAGTCTTGCCCCATAGCTGTCGTCACCGTTTACTACTGCTACTTTAGATATTTGGAAAAGCTTTTTCTTAGCATTATAGTAGTTATCCATAGTTATATGATAATCTAGATGATCCTGTGTCAGATTGGTAAATACCCCAACCTGAAACTCCATTCCCTCCAGTCGGTGTTGTTCCAATGCATGGGAGGAAATCTCCATTACCAGATAACTACAGCCCATATCCACCATAGATCTAATCATACCATGTAGGTAGAAGGGATCTGGTGTGGTGTGTCGTGCTGGCAGTACCATATCACCAATTAGATTGTGTATAGTACCCATTAAGCCAACTTTTTCCCCACAGCTTTCCAGTATATCCTTTATTAAATAGGTACAGGTGGTTTTTCCATTGGTGCCTGTTATCCCTACTATCTTAATATCATTAGCTGGATTACCAAAGAAATTACCACAAAGGCCACCATATATTCTACGGCTATCCTCCACTATAATCTGATTACTAACTCCCACATCTCGCTGGGCAATAATCACTGCTGCACCCTGTTCTATAGCTTTTTTAGCATAGTTATGGCCATCGCTATTACCACCTACTATACATACAAAAGCAAAGCCCTTCTCCACAAGTCTAGAATCAGAGGTCACCCCTGTAATTTCTATATCAGCTATATCTTTCCCATTATAGTAGCCCTGTAGTAGCTGTGATAATTTCATATTGTGACCATCCCTTCTTCTATACTTTATTTGTTTTATTATGTAAAGCTTATCCCTCTATCTGGGTATCAATAAATTCTATAGTTATTACACTGCCCTGCTCTATCTCTGTTCCTGGCATTACATCCTGACTATAGGCTATTACACCTGTTTGTAAGATGGAGGCTCCTGTAAGCTTTATATTAAATCCTGCATTTGTTATGGTTTTATTAGCTTCCTGTCCTGACATTCCCACTACATTAGGTACTGTTGCCATTAGCTCCTCTGCTTGGTTTTCTGTGTATATTAATACCGTTCCACCTGCTGGCACTGGGGATCCTCCTGTTGGGAACTGCCCCATAACCTCTGAACCTTCACCAATTATTCTCGGTGTTAGGCCTTTGGAGTTTAGAGCTGTTTGAGCTTCGCTTAGGCTACTACCTAACATATATGGCACTGCCACATCTTCTGCCTGCATATATTCATCACTTTCTGCTGGCATAATATCTAGGTAATCAATCATATCTGCTATAATATTCCCAACTACTGGGGCAGCTATAATAGATCCAAATACATTTTCCATCTGTGGCTCATCTAATAGTACAAGAACTGCATACTGAGGATCTTCCATAGGGAATATTCCCACAAAAGATGCAACATAATCTACTACCTGACCATTAACTAATTGGTCGGTTTTTTCTGATGTCCCTGTTTTACCACCTATTCTATATCCTGGAATTGCAATACTTCTACCAGAACCATCACTATCGGCAACTACACTTTCGATTAAATCTCTCATAACCTCTGAGGTTTCCTCAGAGATTACCTGTCTTTTAACCGTTGGCTCGGTGGAGGATATTACATTACCCTGTGGATCTAGTACATCTTTTACTATATAAGGCTCCATTAGATATCCACCATTTACTGTGGCAGATACTGCTGTAATAAGCTGTATAGGAGTTACCTTAAATGTCTGACCAAAGGAGCTTACTGCAAGCTCTACCCCTGGTATTTTATTAAGTAAATCTGGCTGATGGTAAAGACCAGCATTACTAGCTTCACTAGGCATATCTACCCCTGTAACCTCTGTAAAGCCAAAGGCATCAAAATAGCTATAGAAATCATCTCCACCTAGACGCTCACCAATCATCATAAATGCTGGGTTACAGGAGAATTTTACTGCTTCACCAAAGGTTATACTGCCATGTCCTGATGTTTTCCAGCATCCTATGGAATGTGGGCCTACTACATGGGAACCAGTACAGAGAAATTCCTCAGTATAAGGATCTACTATCTTACTATCTATTGCTGCTGCTGCAGTAATTAATTTAAATGTTGAGCCTGGCTCGTAAGGATCACTTACTGCCTTATTACTCCACTGCTCAAACTGTGCCTGCTGGTAAGCCTCCCAGTATTCATCTGAGTCTTCTTCTAGTGTTTCTAGATAGGCTAAGGTAGCTGGATCATATAGTTCTCTAGGAGAGTTAGGGTCATAGTCATTTTCTGTTGACATTGCCAGTATCTCCCCTGTATTTACATCCATAACTATTGCCACTGCTCGCTCTTCTACCTGATGCTCATTTACAGCTAGTTCTAGATGTTTCTCAACAAAATGCTGTATATTCTGATCAAGGGTAAGGACTAGGCTGTTGCCATCGGTGGTATTATGCACCTGCTGATAACTGTAAGGCATATATGTACCTACACCATTTTTCGCAGTGGAAATTTTTCCTTCTTCCCCTGTTAATAGGTCATTATAATAGGCTTCTAATCCATAGGCACCTTGCTGCTCACTGCCCATAAATCCAAGTGTAGAGGAGGCAAGGGAACCATATTGATAGAATCGACTGCTGTCTTCCTCTAGAAAAATATACTCAGCTCTATTATCTCTAATAAACTGGTTAATCTGATCTGCTATATCCTTATCAACACCTTTTTTAAGGTGGATGTAGTAGTTATTAGTTTTAGTAGCATGCTCATATATAACCTGTGGATCCACATCTATTAGTGGTGCAATCTCATTTATAATCTTATTTACATTCTCATCAGCAACTGACTGGGCCTCGTCACTTTCCTTTAAGGCAGCTGGTGCCATACACACATTCCACACTGTCCCACTAGAGGCTAATTCATCCATATTTCTGTCATAGATATCCCCTCGGTTTGCTGATATCTCCACCGAACGCATCTGATTACTTAAGGCTTTTGTTTGATAGGATTCCCCCTCAATTATCTGCAAATAGTAAAGCCTTCCTATTAAAACCGAAAACCCTATTATCACAATCATAAGCATCATAAATACAATGCGATTCTTCGTAGTATTATTTATTGATTTCGCCATAATTTAATCATTAACCTTTCTTATTATAAACTAATCTGTCTAATTTTATAATGCCTCATTAAATAAATCAAGAGCTAAGATTAATTTCTCTTAACTCTTAATAATATATTGATAATTTAACATTAATTATGACTAAATTAAGGTAATATTTTACTTAGCACTTGGCTTAGGGCTGTATTCTCCTGTGGCTTTACACTTATTTCATCACTTGGGTTCATATTTACATACTGGATTTGGTAGATTTCCATCTTTTCCATTCCCAAATTTTCTCTTGCGTATGACTCTATCTCTTTTATAGACATTATTTCGTTTATATCAGATTTTAGTTTTTCATTTTCTGCCATTACGCCATTGTATTCACTAGTTAACTGAGATACCTCCATACCTACTTCATTAAGCATAGCCTTTGTATGTAAAAGCATTGATATCATAGCTGCTAACACCACACAGGCAACTACCATGATAATCATACTCATAACCGTTGGCTTTTCTTCCTGTTTTTTGGATTTAAGGGCTTTTATTTGCGGGGTGGATATTGCTGATTTCTTAGGTTCAAAAGCCGATAGGTTATAAGCCAAATTACTCTTGTTGTCCATAGCAATCTTCTCCTTTTTAAACTTTTCTTTTTTCTTCTTTTTCAAATCTTTTTTTAAAACTTTTCTAAATTAGGTTTTAAATCTCTTTATTATCTAATCTTCTCGCAAATTCTTAGCTTAGCACTTTTGCTACGCTTATTGTTTTCTAGCTCTTCTTTAGTTGCTTCTATGGGTTTTTTGTTAATTAACTTAGCCCTTGGGGTGTTGCCACATACACAGATTGGAAAATCAGGTGGGCAGGTACATCCCTTACACAGTGAGGCAAATTTTTGTTTTACCATTCTGTCCTCTAGGGAGTGGAAGGTAATTATCACCATTCTTCCACCTACACTCAGTTTATCAAAAGCTGTATCCAAACATATAGATAAGCTATCAAGCTCACTGTTTACTGCAATTCTTATTGCCTGAAATATTCTTTTAGCAGGATGTCCACCTTCTCGTCGTGCTGCTGCTGGAATAGAATTTCTAATTATATCCACCAGCTCATGGGTTGTTTCTAAAGGTTTAATCTGTCGCTGTTTAATTATGTTATTAGCAATTGGCACCGAGAACTTCTCCTCGCCAAACTCTCTAAATATTCTTATTAAGTCCCCTCGCTCATAGCCGTTGACTATATCGTATGCCGAGGTACCTTTACCACTCATACGCATATCCAGTGGTGCATCTTGATGGTAGGAAAATCCTCTTTCTGCTGTGTCTAGCTGATGGGAGGATACCCCTAAATCCAAAAGTATTCCATCATAGCCCTCAAGGTCTAGATTTTCTATAACCTGTACCATGTTGGAAAAATCACTTTCTATTACCTGTGCCACAGGATATGGTGATAATCTCTGGGTAGCTACTTTTATAGCTGTTGGGTCTTTATCTAAGGCAATAAGTCTGCCTGTGGTAAGTTTCTTTGCAATTTCTACCGAATGACCTGCGCCACCTGCGGTACCATCTATATATGTTTTTGTAGGATCAATATTTAATCCTTCTATGCACTCGTTAAGTAGCACTGATATATGGTTAAATTCCATTATGTGGTCATCCTTTCTTATATATTTATCCCTAGCTCGTCCATCATTTCAGCCATTTCATCGTCATCAATCTCGTTCATCAGAACATCGAATCTATTGGCATCCCATATTTCCACACAGTTGCCTAGACCGATTACAACTACATCTTTTTCTAGTTCTGCATAGCTGCGAAGGTTTTGAGGGATAATTATTCTGCCCTGCTTGTCTGTTTCTACATTACAAACACCGGACATAAACTTTCTTCTCATATTTCTCGAACGCTGGGTGGAGGCTGCTAATTTCTCCATAACCTTGTCCCATTCTTCCTGATGGTATACAACTATACAGTTGTCCATACCCCTTGTTAGAACAAAGCTATCTGTTAGTATCTCACGAAATTTAACAGGGAAGTTAATACGCCCCTTAGCATCTATAGTATGTCTATATTCGCCTTGCATTGTAAAAACTCACCTCTCTCTAGTTTAGGGTGATTTAAACCATTTCAAACCACTTTACACCACTTTCCACCACTTGTTCTTTTATTATATAGGTTTTTTATAATAAAATCAATAGAATTGAGATTAAAATTACATATTTAATAAGTTACAGTTTGGTAACAAAAAACAGGATTTTGACCTTTGACCTGATAAATTTGTGTTTCAGTGATAGTAAAAGAACATATTTTCGTAATAAAACCTAGTTGGGATTTTAGTAATTTTTGTATATTATGCCATGATTATAAAAAAGTCAAGTTTTTGCTAATATCCTTAAGGTAACCTGTAAACTCCTGTAAAAATTTGTATGTGTAACGAAAAACCTGTAGTTTTTCTTTGGGGAAAAACGCAAGTTTTTTGTGGAAAATCTGTGGAAAACTTGACTTTATATTTAATTTATTGTATAATTATTTCTGGCGATAAATATAACACAATCTAATAATGGGGAGCTGGTAATCGAGCTGGCTGAGAGTTGAGGTATTCCTCATAACCCTTAAACTGATCCAGATAATGCTGGCGTAGTGAAATATATAGAATTATTATGTCTACACCTGCAAGGATTTTGCAGGTGTTTTCTGTTTTGATCAGGTGTTTTATCGTAAAATCCCTATTTTCTAGGGAAAATATGAAAGGAATGATCATTATGAGAAACCAAAAAACCAAAATCCTTGTGGAAGCCTCCCTATTAGTAGCAATTTCAATTGTTCTAAGCTATGTAAAATTCGAAGCAGCTTGGGCTAATGGAGGTTCGGTAACAGCTGCCTCTATGGCACCTATAGTTATTCTATCCCTTCGCCATGGATGGAAATGGGGTGTTATGGGAGGGGTTACCCATTCCCTAATACTTACCCTTATGCAAGGTATTGCCTCACCACCAACCCGTACACTTCTTTATTTCGCTATGGCTATAGCCCTTGATTGCGTTATTGCTTACGGTGTAGTAGGTCTTGCCTCCCTATTCACCAAAAAAGCCACCAAACTAACCTGTATAACTGCCACAGCAGTAGTAATGACTCTAAAACTTATTACTCACATAATATCCGGTGTTATAGTATGGGGTGCCTATGCTCCAGAAGGTATGTCGGTACTATGGTACTCCACTGCATACAACTGTGGTTACATGATTCCCGAGATTATAATAACCTCTGGTATGGTTGCTGTACTGCTGCCAATTCTTAATAAGAATTTTACTATAGGTAAATCTACAGAAATTGCCGCTTAGTAAATTAATCTTTCTGGGCATGGCTATACTCTCTTACTTTTCTAAAGTAGCGCTGCTATCCCTCTTACTTTTCTAAAGTATAGAAATTATATCTATCCGACTATATACCTTACTCCTTACTTTTCTAAAGTAACAAACCAGTTTTAGTATATATAGTTATTCCCCACTACTTCTTTAGGTAAAGCCAAAGAAACAGTGGGGATTTTTGATTTGCGGGTTTGGGTAGGTGTGGTGGCTTGGTTATGTGTCTTTCCTCTTATTTTCTTTAGTATAGGTAGGTTTTCTTTTAGAGATATGGCTGTCTATCTTCCTTTTGGTCTTTTGAAGACACACGAATATACCCATATTCCATTTCTAATCCTCCTATCAATAAAACAAAACCCCACCTTTTCTTTGGCTTTACCCAAAGGAATGGTGGGGTTAACTGTAATTCAGATAATAGGTTTTTCTTAGATGTTTAGGTAAAATTCTTTAGTGTTTCAAACCATAAGACAGTTGCTTTTTGTTTCTTTTTAGCCAAAAAGAAATCCTTTGCTACTTTAGAAAAGTAGGTGCTATGACTAAACTTTAGCATTATAATCCTACCTACACCGTCTGCACTTCTATCTCCTCTGACAGGTGGATTATCTCTACAAATTCCAGTTTTCTATCGTAATCTAGCTCGATTAAGTCTGTAGGTTTAACCTCCATATGGGATTTTATAAAGTAGTTAGCCTCTACGGAAACCAAAAGGCTGTAAACAAACTGGGAGCAGAACATAATATTGGGCTTAGATGCCTTTCTAATAGCTAAGCCAATTAGATTGTAAGCACTTCCCTCATTATTAATTTGCTTTACCTTTTCTATCATTTTGCTTTTCTGCTCTGTGGTAACAGCTAGGCGATACACTCTAATAGAAGCATCATCTTTTTTAAAGAAATACTCCATAAGCTCAGGATTTAGTCCTGGTGGGGAGATTTTTTCCCCTCCATTATAGCTTATTAGGGTTTTAAGCTCTCGGTCAAAGGAGATGGAGGCGTGATTATATGGTTTATTAGTAAATACACCAATAACATTACCTGCTGCACTACCTGTGTCGGAAAGCACAATGTAAATATAGGGATCATCTAAGGAGTTATCAAGATTTTCAATAAAACCATCACTTAAAGTGTCCTTGGTTACATAGCTGGACACACCATTTCTCGGTAGGTCAGTTACTATCTCTTTTACCACTGATGGGGTAATTACCTTACCTGCTTTTTCTATAGCTCTTGCAGTAGATTCTATTCTACCTTTAAACCTTCTTATATCTTCAAAGGATATACATTCCTCATCAATTACCCTGAATATCTGTAGCTGTTCATGGCGTTTTAATATGTAATACTCTAGTGTAAAGGATATTATTACTAGGAAGATAGTAGCTATTCTCTCTCTGGCACTCCAATCACTAAAAAATACAAAGGACATAATTAGCATTAGGATTACCGACTGAAAAAGGGCTACTACAAATCTATCTCTAAATCGCTGATGGGATTTAATAATAGTAGTTGTCAGCAGTGATATAACAAAGGTATATATAACTGTATGCAGTGAAATATTAACTATATAGTCACTTACAAAAAGAGTTATAAACAAAGCAAAAGCAAGAAGTACAAGTTCAAATATTTTCTTTGGTGACTGTAGCACAAACTCGCTCCTTCACAAAATTTCTTTATAATACAAAGCTGTAGACATAATTTAAGTCCACAGCTCTGTCAGTATCTTTAGCAAATATTATTGCTGATTTAATGGTTTCATTGTTGGGAATAGGATTACATCTCTAATAGATGGGGAGTCAGTTAGCATCATAACAAATCTGTCGATACCGATACCAATACCACCTGTAGGAGGTAGACCATGTTCTAGTGCTGTAATGAAATCATCGTCCATATCAGATGCTTCATCATCACCCTGAGCCTTCATCTCTAGCTGATGCATAAATCTTTCCTTCTGATCAATTGGATCATTAAGCTCGGAGAAACCATTAGCATACTCTCTACCCATAATAAACAGCTCAAAACGCTCGGTATATCTTGGGTCAGAAGCTTTCTTCTTAGCTAGTGGAGAAATCTCTACAGGATGCTCCATAACAAAGGTTGGCTGAATTAGTTTTTCCTCAACAAACTGCTCGAAGAATAGGTTTAGAATATCGCCAATACCATGACGGTTTTCAAACTCTACATGATGTTCCTTAGCAATTTTTCTAGCTTCTTCTAGGTCGGTAATAGCGCTAAAGTCCACACCAGCGTGTTCCTTAACACCGTCAACCATAGTAATTCTAGCAAATGGTTTCTCTAGGTCAAGTTCCTGTCCTGTGTAGGTAATCTGAGCTGTGCCTAGTACCTTATTAGATACATCACGCATTAGCTCCTCACAGATATTCATCATACCGATGTAGTCTGTGTATGCTTCGTAAAACTCAATCATTGTAAACTCAGGATTATGTCTTGTGGACATACCTTCATTTCTAAATACTCTACTTAGCTCGTAAACCTTATCAAATCCACCTACTACCAGTCTTTTTAGTGGTAGCTCTAGGGCGATACGCATATACATATCAATATCTAGTGCGTTGTGGTGGGTGATAAATGGTCTTGCAGATGCACCACCTGCAATGCTCTGTAGCACAGGAGTTTCAACCTCTAGATAACCTCTGTCATCTAGGAAGTTTCTAACCTCTCTGATTATTTTAGAACGCTTTACAAATGTTTCCTTAACATCTGGATTAGCGATTAGATCTAGGTAACGCTGACGGTATCTAGCATCTGTATCCTTTAGTCCATGCCATTTTTCTGGCAGAGGACGAAGGGATTTAGATAGCAGTGTTAGCTTAAGGGCTTTAATGGAGATTTCGCCTTTCTTTGTACGGAAAACCTCACCGTCAATACCTACGATATCGCCAATGTCCCATCTGCCAAACTCAGCATACTCTTCTTCGCCAACTTCATTCATCTTAACATAAATCTGAATTCTGCCAGATGTATCACGGATATCGATAAAGTTAGCTTTACCCATATCTCTCCAGCTAGTAATACGACCAGCTACAGCAACTGTTTTGCCTTCGTATTCTTCTTCAAATTTTTCTACTATATCCTTAGCATAAGCGTTTACGCCAAATGTTGTCTGGTTAAATGGATCAATGCCTCTTTCCTGTAGATCTTTCAGCTTATCTCTTCTTATCTGAAGTATCTCTGACAGTTCCTGGCCATTATCTTCTTGTTCTAGAATTTCAGGATTATTGCTCATTATGTTCTCCTCTTTTCACTTTGTCATTAACACAAATTTATACATCTATCATTATACAGCATTTTTAAAAAAATACAAGTGGTATAGCTATTTTTCCACCGAAGCAAATGCCTCTGGACATACTCTAGCATAATGGAATATATACTGCTGTACAATACCAGCATAGGGCATACACTCCTGTGGTAATCCCTGTGGGAACAGCTCTGCCATTGCTCGCTTTATCCACACATCTACTGGGAAACAGTCCACTCTACCAAATCCAAATAATAAGGCACAATCAGCAACCTTAACCCCTACACCTACTATTTTGGTAAGTTCTTTCCTTGCTTCTTCCAGTGGCAGACTGTTTACATAGCCTAGATCAATCTCACCAGAGGCTACCTTAGTAGCTGCATCTATTATATATCTAGCTCTAAATCCACTTCTCAGTGGTGCAAGATCTTCCACTGTTAGAGTAGCAAGTTTTTCAGCTGTAGGAAAACTGTAATGACCATCTCCTAAGTCCTGTCCAAATTCACTACAAAGTCTTTCGATAATGCCTTTTATTCTTTTGATATTATTATTCTGACTTACTATAAAGCTGCATAGGGCTTCCCATGAATCCTGTTTAAGCACCCTTATTCCTGGGGCAAATCCCACAGCTTTTGCCAGTGCTTCGTCCTTTACTGCAATAGCTTTTATAGCACTGTAATCTCTATCTAAATCAAAATACTCCTTCCAAAAATTATTATAATCCTCTAAGGATATATTATGAAGAGTTATAGTATTATCTTTTTTTGATATGTGGCATATTTTATCAGTTACCACACCAACAAAGCTATTATCTGGCTGTTTTACCCAACGAAATGCCTGTCCACAGTCTAGGGTTTCCTCTAGTGCAAAATCTATTACATCTTCTAGTATAATGTTATTATCTTTCACCGATACTTTTATCATGTAGATACTCTCCTTCTTTAAAACTATTTTCTTAATATTAAAATTCAAGCTGTTACAATAAAATAGATACCAGTAAACACAACTTGATTATTGCCACTTAACCCTCGCTTAAAGCGAGGGTTAAGTGGCAAATTATATATTACTACAATATATTATCTATTAAAGTGATGGCTTTTTAAAATCTGTATTTTCTGTAACTGCTACTGGTGCAATGGTTTCTCCTGGTTTAACCAGTTTAGCCATTACTACAAATCGCTGATCTGCAGAAGATCCATAAGCTCTAGTACAGGTAGATAGGGTAAGAATCTTATCAGAGCCTGTTACTGTTACATCATAATCATGTAAGCTTCTTGATCTTGCTTCATTTATAGTGCTAGACATATAGCTTGTGCCACCGTCGCTTACAATATAGTTAAAGGAAGATTCTGTGTAGAATACTGCGAATATCTGCCATACCATTTCTTCATCTTCGGTGGAGTAATGTATGTACTGGGTATTCTTTGCAAAATCTAGGTGATGTAGTGCTGCCATCTGTGCCATCATTACATCGTTAGCATTACCTATGCGAGGATCATTGGATACATTTGTCCAGTTGTGTCCGTAAAGAACTGTATTCTGGGAAATTTCGTTTCTATCGCCAAAGTTAGTATCACTATCAGCCCAGATTACACCGTTTCTATCAGCCTGCTTATCATATCCTAGGGATTCATAATACAGATTATCTGGCCCCACTACTACTGCATGGCTTATATTTGTATTAGGTATAGTTAACCAACCAATTACATCGGAGTTAGCCGCCTTCCATGATGGGATATTAGCTGCCCCTGAAACACCGATAGTATCAGCTGTATTTTTTGCTGTGTATGGTGGTGGGGTTGGTGTTGGTGTTGGAGTAGGCTCTGGAGTTGGGGTTGGCTCTGCTGACACTGTTAGAGCTGGAGTTTGGGTTGGAGCAGCAGTTGCTGTTGTAGCTGCTGAAGGTGCTGGTGTAGCAGATGCCACTGGAGTTTCTGAGGTAGCTGGTGAGGTTTCTGAAGTTTCTTCTTCCTTATCGCCCTCTACTGCTGGGCTTTCCTCTGGAGTTTCTTCAGCTTCATCTTGTGAAGATGTATCTTCTGCAACATCTAATGAAGATGTGTCTTCTGTAGCGTCCTCTACCTGTTCCTCTTGTTGTGCCTGACTGGAGGAGTTATCCTCTGTAGGCTCCTTCACTGTATCTATAGTGGAGTTAGCAATGGAAAATATTGCTGTAGAAAATGCTACAATGCCTGCTACTAACAGTATTCTACCATATCTTGTTGATAGTAATTTCTTTGATCTTTCTTTCATGGGGTATCCTCTCTAAACTTTCTTTTTGTGGTTTACGCATATAATAATTGTATCATAATTTTATGATAAAAAAAAGATGGTAATAAGATTTTTTTTCAAGAAAATTTAATAAAATATTCTACATTGCCCTTTGTAAAAATTACCGATAAAATTTCAAATATTACCCATTAGTAAAATAAACATTTATTATTATACTATTACTATAGCTGTCAAACTGTAATTTACAGAAAATAGTTTCCTAGCTATAAGGTTTTATAGTGTATATAAGCTTATAAAAAAAGATGAAATACAAGAAGCTAAACTTACAAATAAATGAATAATACAAAGGTATATGAATTAAATTGGCAAGTTTTAAGTGACAGAGTAGTTCGCTTTTATCATAAGTTCGAATTGGAATTATTATCCTTAAATAATAGTTACAATGGAATATATACTATTAACAAGCTCTAGTTATAAAAATTAGAGTTAGGTTTTCTAGAGCTGTCCTTAATATTTGATAGCCTAGGACAATTCCCTTTACACTAAAGGGACAAAGAAAGGAATGGTCATTAAATGAAGAGATTTTTAGTTGCATTATTTGTAACAACAATGGTTGTAAACCAATCTGTTACAGCGTTTTCCTCCTCTGAGCCTCCCGCTGACGATGGAAGCATAACCGACATCACACTAGGACAGGAAACAGATACTGGTATCACACTAGATGCAGACACTGTGCTAATCCCTGGCGAAACCTACACCTTCCCTATTATAGTGGAACAAGGTGGGGCTTATATCCAGTTTGATGATGGACTAGATAAGGAGTTCGATGTTGATTTAGAAGAAATTCGTGGTAGAAGTGCACTGGAATACATCAAGGTAGTAGAAGGTGCTAAAGGCTTTGAAGTAGAAATCGAAATAGAAAAAGGCTGGCCTACAGAGCTTACCGATGTTGAGTATGAAATAGAACTTACAAACAATAATAGCTCTAAGGCTATATTAACAGGTGAATTTGTGTTCTCTGCTGGTTATCCTTATGCTGATCAGGACACTATTGATGCTTTAGACAGTGGGGATTATATAGAGGTAGATGATGATGCCCCTGTATATAGAGAAAGTCAGCTAGAGCAGATTGCCGAGATTAACGATTATGATGATGTAATATTCTCAGCAAGTAACTGGACCTATCGTGCTAATGTATCTGGTAGAGATGCAGTAAATATGTACTATCAGCGTGATGTAATTGACCCTGTACTAGAGGCATTCCCTGACAATGACTTTGTGTTCCTATCCTTCCCTGCTGGCCCTCAGTTTGGTAGAGGTACACTGGAATTTGATGTATCTAATATAGAAGAAGATTTTGACTATGATATGTATATGTACCGTTATTATGAAGGTAAGCTAACTCAGTTAGATACCGACTATGATGAGGACGAAAGTATACTAAGCACCACAACTGGTAATCTAGGTAGATTTGTTATTACCGATAAGAAGATTGCCGATGGTACTGTAGTAGAGTATGGATTTGGTGGTAGTGAAGAACCTGATGAACCAGAAGAACCAGAAGATCCAGAGCCTGAAACCGACACAATCCCAGATGTTAAGCCAAACCCTGAGTCTGGTAGATAATGCTTACTGAATAACTGGGTGCTAAGCACACAGTATCTCAAAACAAGGGTGTTTTGAGGTTAACATGGGAGATTTTCAGCCTGCCTGAATTTGGAGCTATACTCCAAATTCAGAGTGCAAAGTTTTTATAATAATGGATTAAAAACTTTGCACTCTGAAACACCCAAAAACATATTAAATAAACCTATAAGTATGTTTTTGGGTTGTTCAGCAGGCTTTAGATAAGGATATTCCCATAGTTTATAGCCTATTTGCAAAATTATGCTCTTACCCTTTGTTTTTGGGTAAGAGCATAAAATTTTATTATTATGGTTTTATTGCTGTTGATTATAAGGTTACTATTAGGGCAACAGTAGTCACCCACACCTAATCCCCTTTTAGAATTTAAATACTATACCTACCACTGCTGATAGAGCAATGTATATAAAGGGGCTTTTTTTATATTTTAATACAGCAAAGAATATTACTGCAAAAAATATTACACCTTTTATATGGATAAAGTTTATCATCTCAGATAAGGGCAGATTATGCTGGGTAAATAAAGCTACCTGCATTACGCTTATTGCTGCTGCCCCAATAAGACCTGCCACAGCCGGACGAAGTCCATAAAAAGCACTGGTTACTAGCTTACTAGCTTTAAATTTATCGTACATTCTAGACACTAGTACCACTATTATGATTGATGGCACTATCTCCCCTATGGTAGCTACTATCCCACCTAGTATTCCTGCAACATTATTTCCTACATATGTTGCCATATTTATCCCTATAGGGCCTGGGGTGGATTCTGATATTGCTATCATATCGGTTATTAGGCTTTGAGGATACCAACCTGTTCTCTCCCCCAAATCCTGTAGAAAAGGGATTGCAACCATACCTCCACCTACAGCAAACATTCCTATCTTAAAAAATTCAAAAAATAATTTTAAATAAATCATCTAGCACCTCCTAGTTTTTTAGCCTGAGCTATTATTCCTATAACTGCTGAGGTAATAATAAATACTATAGGTGATAAATCTGTTACCACAGATAATATTAAGGTAATAATACAGATAACCATGGTAATTTTATCTTTTACGCCTTTTTTCCACATACCTATTAAGGAATGTGAAATTAGAGCACATACACAGATGGATATACCTGCTAAGGCATGGGATACTATCTCTACTTCCATAACTCCTGTTAGAAAATTAGCCAATATAGTAATTATAATTATACAGGGAGATACTACTCCTAAGGCAGCTGCAATAGCCCCTGAAATTTTCTTTAGCTGGTATCCTGTAAATATAGAAACATTTACTGCTATTATCCCTGGCAGTGCTTGGCTCATGGCATAGTAGTCCAGCAGTTCTTCCTCACTTAACCAGTTTTTAGCTGCTACTACCTGACTTTTAAGTATTGGTAACATGGCATAACCACCACCAAAGGTAACTCCACTCATCTTAAAAAATGACCAGTATATATCTAATAATAATTTCATCTATTTATATCCTTTCAGCATCTTTTATTTCCACTCCCTTAAGGACACCTCTCCTGATTGCAGTGTTACTGTCTGTCCATCTGGCTTTTCTACTATTAAGTGGCAATCCTCATCTAGTGCTATAGCCTTAGCTGGGTAGCTTTCTTCCCCTCGGGTTACTGTTAGATTTTTTCCTAATACTAGCTGTTTTTCCCCATAGGCTGTAGCTATCTGCTTTTTATCAAAATTCTCATAAAGCTCCATTATCTCCTGTAGTAAAGCCCCTATTAAGAGATTTCTGTCTACTATTTCACCTTGATCCTCTAGGCTTGTAGATATATCCAGTATATCCTCAGGCACAAGACCTTTTAAACTATATACATTTATCCCTATACCTATTATTGCCCAGTCTATAGTGGCACTTTCTGCTGTGATACCTGCTTCTGTAAGGATACCACAGAGTTTTTTATCACCTACGTATATATCGTTTACCCATTTTATTTTAGTTTCTAGTTTTGTTAGCTGCTCTATTGTATTAGACACTGCTACTGCTGTCAATACTGTAAGCATATTTATAGGGAAATCCTCCCTAGGCTTTACCAGCAAACTAAGATATACACCCTTTCCCTTAGGTGTGTGAAACCTTCTTCCCAGTCTACCTCTACCAGCACTTTGATGATCAGATACCACTACCATTCCTTCCTTGCCACCTTCTAAGGCTATGGCTTTAAGGTAATTATTGGTGGAATCTATTGTGTCTAATACCACTATGTTAAATTTTTCTTTACTAGTTAGCTGGGATTTTATCCCCTCTGCCCAGATTTTATCTATTTCTTTTACTAGGGTATATCCTTCCCCCTGTTTATTCTCTATGTTAAATCCCTGCTCTTTTAAACTGTGGACTGCTTTCCATACTGCTGTTCTAGATACCTGTAACTCTGCTGCCATCTGCTCACCAGATATACTTTGTCCCATATTATTAGTTAGTATAGTTAGAACTTTATCCCTTACCTTCACTGTAATCATTCCTCTCTGCAAATATCTTAAATGTACTTTATCCTGTTCCTATACACTCAGTTATATATTATACATTATATTTTATAAAAATACCAGTTTTAACAGTAATTCCACATTTTTCTCGGTGAATAAGTTAATAACTATTTTACTATTTGTAATGTAAAGCTGATATATTACACTTTTAACAGTTTCCACAGAGTTTTCAACAATGAACCGTTAGTAAGTTAACTAAAGTATGTTAGCTAATTGTTAGTATGTTAGAAGTATGATTTTATATGTGGTCATATATCCTTATTATTATATACTAATTATATATCACTAGCCATTTCTACCAAGGCTATAAGAAAACCGTAAATCTACATATGTATAGACTTACGGCTTTACAATATAAAATGGCTCTATTAATTGTTGGGGTAAAATTTTACTATAGAACCTATAAAATAGAGTGTATCCACTAGCCAGTGAATACACTCTATTAATTTATAAATTGGTCATGTGGGCATTCCGTTGCCCACGACCTTTAAAATCGCCCTGGGAGGAGTATAAATAATTGGAACACAGTGGAGATTATTTATACTCTGTAATGCCCCATGCTTCTAGCTGTGCATCAGTATATATATTCCCAAAGGAAGGCTGTACTGCATCGGTATTTTTCATTACTTCTACAGTAGTTTTAGTAGCTTCGCTATCTGGTACCAGTCTAGCCTGTACTACAAAACGCTGTGCTGTATTGTAATTACCATCAGCACTCCATGCACCATATCTGTATGTACAGGTTGATAGAGTTAGTATCTTATCATTAGCTGCAGATACCTGCACATCATAATCAAATACCGATCTATCTCTGCCACCATCAATAATACCTTGAAGTGTAGCTGTGCTTGGATTCTCTAGGTGATACTGGAAATCAGTATCGGTAAAGAAAGCAGAGAATACTTCAAATACCATATAATCCTCTGGTGTTGTTATATAGATGTATGGATTATTTTCGGCAAATTCTTCATTCTCATAATTCATTAGAGGAGAGAATTTGTCACCATTAGGATCATCATCCATATTGTGTCCATAGATAATAGTATTAGCTGTTAGCTTATCATCTACAGAAAGGACATTACCTGCATCCGCAAAGAAACAACCGTGGAAATCATATTCTTCATTGATATTTCTTCTCTCGTAGTATAGATTTCTTTCCCAAAGCTCTAGGCTTTCGTCGGTGTTTTGCAGAATTTCGTTATTAATTGTAGTGTTAGGTACTGTTATCCAGCCCTTAACATCATCATTAATACCGTAGGCAGCATCTATTTTTTCCACTATTTCATCTGGTGGGTCTATATCCTTAGGTTTTTCTGGTGTTGGCTCCGGTGTAGCAGTTGGTGATACTGTAGGAGCTGCTGAGCTTTGCACCTCACCTACTTCACGAGAGGAGCAAGCTGACATTGACGCCATTGCTGCTACAGCCAGAAGTACCACTAGGGATTTCTTTAGGGGTAAACTTTTAAACATAATAATTAAAATCTCCTTGATTTAACTAGGTCCTATTATTTGTACTGGCTGATACCCCATTCTGCTAGCTTAGCATCACTGTAAAAATCACCGAAAGATGGCTGTAGTGGATCTGGGTTTTTTGTAATAGAAGCTGTGGTTTTTAGGGCTTCGCCTTCTGGAACAAGTCTAGCCTGAACTACATAACGCTGTGCCTTATTGTAGTCCTCATCTGCCTGCCACTCACCATAAACATAGGTACAGGTAGATAGAGTTAGAATCTTGTCAGATGTTGTTACATTAACATTGTAATCATATTCAGAACGAGCTCTACCACCGTCAATTATATACTGTAGTGTTGCTGCGTCTGGTTTTTCTAGGTGGTACTGGAATCCGATATCTGTAAAGAATGCAGAGAATACCTCAAATACCAGCTCACCTTCTGTTGTTGTAACATAGATATAAGGGTTATTAGTAGCAAAAGTCTGATCTCTATACTTCATTAGCTGAGCAAACTTGTCACCGTTTGGATCATCATCCATGTTGTGACCGTAGATAATTGTATTAGCTGTTAGACTTGCTCTATTTGTTAATACATTACCTGCATCTAAGAAGTAGCTACCATAGTAATTATATGTTTTGGTGATATCTCTTCTTTCGTAATAGATATTGTCCCCAGACTGTAGTATTTCGTTGTCGATCTCCGTATTAGGGATTTCTATCCAACCCTTAACATCGTCATTTACCTTGTATGCTGCCTCTATTTTTTCTAGAGTTGTCATTTCTGGTGAGATAGATGGTTCTGGTCTTGGATCGTCTTCACCACTGTCCACTGTAGGATCCTCTACATTGTCACCAATTGGCTCGGAACTGTCCTCAGAGGTGTCATCATTATCATCTACTGATGATGAGCTAGAGCTCTGGGATGTTGATGTGTCTGAGGAATCCGGTGTTTCTTCCTCACGACTGTCACATGCTGCGAAAGCAAGCATTGTTGTAGTAGCAAGCACTACACATAATAGCTTTTTAAGATTATCTTTACTAAACATAATAATTACTTTTCTCCTTATAAATTTCTTATTTCAAAAAGTAATCGGGATTTACCTCCAATTACTTCTTAAATCCTGAGGTATAGCTAGTTGTTTCATCGCCAACTATCTGAACCTTTAATAGATTTGTACTACCTGCAACACCAATTGGTACACCTGCTGTCATAACGATAATATCGCCGTCTTCACAGTAGCCAGCCTCTTTTGATGACTCAATTGCTGCATTAAATAGGGACTCATACTCATTCTCGTGCTTAATTAGCAGTGGTGTTACCCCCCATGCCATCGCTAGGTGGTTGTAAGTCTGCTGTGATGGTGTGCAAGCGATAATTGGTACACCAGCTCTAAAACGAGAAAGCATTCTAGCTGTATAACCAGACTGGCTTACTGTTACTATAGCCTTAGCTCCAATATCATATGCTGTTGTGCAAGTTGCGTGACAGATACCATAGGTAACATCCTTAGGCATTGTTGATTCATCAGAGGATACATAGTATCTCTTCTTGTAGTTAATGTCATTTTCTGTACGCAGCGCGATCTTAGCCATTGTTTCAACTGCTTCGATTGGGTATTTACCTGCTGCTGTTTCACCAGAAAGCATAATTGCACTTGTGCCATCATAGATAGCATTAGCTACGTCAGTAACCTCAGCTCTTGTTGGACGAGGGTTTTTCATCATGGAATCTAGCATCTGTGTTGCTGTGATTACATGCTTACCTGCTGTATATGCTTTTTTGATCATTGTCTTCTGGATAATAGGCACTTCTTCCATAGGAATTTCTACACCCATGTCGCCACGAGCTACCATTAGACCGTCACAAATTTCTAGAATTTCGTCAAGATTTTCTACACCCTGTGCATTCTCAATCTTAGCGATAATCTTAATTGTGCTACAACCGTGCTCATCAAGGATATCCTTAATAGCCTGAATATCTGCAGCTGTTCTTGTAAAGGATGCTGCGATAAAGTCAAAGCCTGTTTTAACACCGAAGATAATATCACTTCTATCCTTCTCGCTGATGTATGGTAGGGATAGGTGTACATCTGGAATGTTAACACTCTTCTTGTTAGAAATATCGCCACCGTTAATTACAGTACAGATAATATCTCCGTCTTTAATTTCTTTAACATTAAGCTCAATTAGACCGTCATCAATAAGAATTCTCTGTCCAATAGATACATCTTCATGTAGGTGTGGGTAGGTAATTGCTACCTTTGTCTGTGTGCCGATAAACTCCTGATCATTTGTTAGTGTAAATGTATCACCTGGTGATAGTGTGATCTTGCCATTCTCAAATGTTGTAAGTCTTACTTCTGGACCTTTAGTATCTAGCATAATACCGATAGATTTACCTTTTGCTTTACGGATTTTATCCACAGCATTAAATCTAACTAGGTGCTCTTCATGGGATCCATGGGAGAAGTTTAGTCTAGCAATATTCATACCTGCATCTACAAGTTGTCCTAACTTTTCTTCGCCTTCTGTTGCAGGGCCTAGGGTACACACAATTTTAGTCTTTCTCATTTACTTGTTCCTCCTTAAGGTAATATTATCCCAGTAGCAAATCCTAACTACTATGAACAATATTTGTCAGCTTTCATACGATATTGCAAATTAATCCATATAAATAATAATACAAAATCGAAAAAATTGCAATGGTAAATTATCTAAATTAACATTTATATAATATTTTACCCTTAAAAGATGAAAAATACCCCAAAAAAAATATTATTCTTTATATGATAGTGCTATTTATTATTTATTTTATTGCAAGTAAAAATTATCCATTATTTATATTAAAAATCATAATATTTTAGAAAAACACTTGACATAGTCTATTTTTAATTATATACTAACTGTAACAACTGTACTATTTCGATTAATACAGATGGAAGAATTATCTGTAGAACAGTTTAAAACCCCACTGGTTATTAGTAAATACAATTACCGAAATTTTGCCACAAAAATAATGTGCCAATTTCACAGAGAACTTAAAGAAAGGATTGGATAATTTTATGTTTTTACTTGATTACAAAAGTGGCGTACCTATCTATGAACAGCTTAAGCAAAAGACCCTTGAGCTGATTATGTTAGGTGAGATGTCACCTGGTGACAAAATGCCCTCAGTAAGAAGTCTAGCTAGAGAGCTAGGTGTAAACCCTAATACAATTCAAAAAGCATATCAGGATCTTGAGCGTGATGGAGTAATAGTATCCATTAGTGGTAAGGGCAGTTTTATAAACTCTACCCTTAAGCACAGCCCTCAGCAGATTGACAAAAGCCTAGATAATCTAAAAAAAGCAGTAAGAGAAGCTAGACTATATGGTATTAGCAAAGCTGACTGTGAAGAAGTTGTAAGGGCAGAATATGCCACAGAATAATTATACCAGCAAAGATTGTGAAGAAAGGAATGATATTAAGTGATTAAAACCACCAATTTAATTAAAAATTTCTACGATTACTCAGCAATATCCTCCCTAGACTTAGAGATACCTAATGGCTCCATATACGGACTAGTTGGCCCTAATGGTTCAGGAAAATCTACTTTTTTAAGGATAATATCTGGAGTTTACTACCCTACCTCTGGCAGTGCCACAGTGGAGGATAAGGAGATATACGACAATGTGGAGGCTAAAAGCAAGATATTCTTTGTATCCGACGATATGTTTTTTGACCATGTAAATATCCAAAGAACAGCCGATTACTACAAAGGTATCTACCCTTCATGGAGTCAGGAGAGATATAATCTACTAATGGAAAGATTCCCTCTAGACATTAAAAAACCTATTAAAACCTTCTCTAAAGGTATGCGCCGTCAAGCTGCATTAATTATTGCTATGAGCTGTCAGCCTGAGTATATGCTACTGGACGAAGCCTTTGACGGGCTGGATCCTGTAATAAGAATAGGCGTAAGAAAACTTCTTTGTGATCAGGTTGCCGAAACAGGTATGACGGTAATTATCGCTTCCCACAACCTTAAAGAGTTAGAAGATTTATGTGATACTATCGCTATAATCCACATGGGTAAAAAGGTAATGATGCTTTCTACCGATAGTATTGGGGAGCAGTTCTGTAAAGCACAGGTAATCTTTAAAAATAATACCACTAAAGAGGATTTAACCCTACCTGAAATTCTATCTATTAATAGTCAAGGCAGTATGATGCAGATTATAGCCCGTGGTAAAAGAGATAATCTTAAATCCTATCTGGAAAACTTAGGTGCAGATTTTATCGAGTTTCTACCTATTAATCTAGAGGAAGTATTTGTATATGAAATGGAGGCAGCAGGTTATGACTACAACAATGTCTTATTCTAATAAAAACTTATTCTTACATCAGTATAAATCAGCCCTACTGAAACTTCGTGATATGGGCATATTCTATCTAGGTATCTGTTTTGCCCTATATCCTATGCAGCTTATAATGGGCGGCGATCCAATAGATAGTGGCACACCTTATAATTTATTTACCACCCATCATATCTATAATATCGGTGGTGTATTTCTACTATTCTTTGTGGCTTTATTCGGAATTTTGATGAACAGCAGAGTAAACTCTTATATGCACAATAGTAGAGCTGTTGATGTGTTCCACTCACTACCTATGAAGCGCTCTACTTTACTTCGTTCTAATACCCTAGCAGCTATTACATGGCAGATTGTACCTTTATTTATAATCTACACTATAGCTGTATTTACATCACAGTCCTTAGACCTAGTGCCTTTGTACTTTACCGAGTGGATGAGAGTATCAGCACTGATAATTGCTTTACAGGTAATCTGTAATTTCTCAAATGTTATGCTAACAGGTGATGTTAACGCTAAGCTAGCTACAATATTCTTTAATGGATTTATCCCAGCTATTGTGCTAATCTACTCAGCCCTTAACACTGTTTATCTATTTGGTTATAAAGATAATATACAGGATATTTTAGAATATCTATTATGGGCTTCTCCTATGGGGCTTTTCTTTGCTCCGATTTTTGGCATTGGTAGTGAGGATATTATAACCACTTGGTATTTCGTAGCTATTGCTTGGGCATTTGTAGCTATCCCGATACAGCTTTATGTTGAAAAACTATACACCAAACGCCTAAGCGAAATCGCCCAGTCCCCTAACCGTAACTCCTTTATCTATAAATTTATTATTATTTCCCTAACATTTATAGGTGGGATTATTCTAGGTGTGGTATTTATTAGTATTAGCTATCTTGACTTTCAAATGGATGATATGTACCTTCATATACCACTTTATCTAATAGGTGGGATTATTGCCTACTTTATATCCTATGGTGTTTATAACAAAAAATTTAAACTAGGTAAAAAGGATCTCATCCTAGGCATTATTGCTGTGTTAATCCCTACAATATATACCTCGGTTGTTATTATGGATTTTTCAGGTTTTTCCACTACTGCTATAGATGCCAGTAAGGTGGAGTCTGTAACTATTAGCTCGGATCATTTCCACAACCTTAGAACTCGTGGGCAAGATGTATCTTACTATAATAATAAATATAACTATGATATAACTCTTACTTCCCCAGAGGCTATAGCTTTAGTTACCCAGTTACAACAGGAAATAATTGATGATAATAAAGACTTTGATCCTTTTAACCACAATTATCATAGTTACCCATATTTTAATGTTGATATAAGCTATAATAAAGGTACTACCACTGCTAACAGAAGCTATAATAACCCATCTAATAAGGAAATCTATGAGCTATTTAATCAGATAGAAACTAATCCAGAGTTTATAGCTAAATCCAGCCCAATTATAAGGGAGGATAGCTCTGAGGTTTCCAGCATCACTATTCATAGTCCTTATAGTGAACACTCCATACCACTATTACTAGGTGCAGAGGAGATTAGCCTGCTATACACTGCCATGCAATCAGACCTACAAAATCCACAGGCAGTTACCAGTTATTATACCTCACTGCCATTAGTAGAGTTAGCAGTACAGTATAAAGATTTAGATTTTAACACAACAATAGGTGTATCGGTAACCGACCAGTGGACTAATACTGCCTCTGCTCTAAAAGAGTTAGGTTATAGTGATGTCCTAGTAGATGTTAGTGATAATATATCCTATATAAGAATCCATCACTTTGATTATATGTATTACGATTACTATTATTTTAATGCAGCTGTTACACCTTGGACTCTTAGAGATAGATATGATATGGAAATACCAACTACCTATCAGACAATATATAATGAAGATAATTCAGAGGTTATAGCTGATATAATAGCTAATGTTACAATGGCAGATATCGCTAGTGAGGATGATCTCTTCCTTGAAATTGTAGGTAATGGCACAGCTACTTCTCGTCACTATCTAATTTCAGGAGATAGTCTACCAGCAGAAGCGAAAAACTTACTACAAACCCTACCCTATGAAGAAGATGAGTATATAAGCTAATACTATAATCTATATAGCTCCCTACCTTAATCGGTGGGGAGTTTTTTCTTTATCTCATAAGATTAACAATTATCTATTTACATACATCTTAACAAAATTTCATGGCAGAATTTCCAAATGAATTTCCATTTTTAATTTTTGTAACAACATTCATACTGCAAATTGTATAAAAACAAGCTTAAATTTTGCATAATTCTCGCAATAAATATTGCAAAAACTACACAAAAATATTAAAAATGTAGCAAAAACTACAATTTTTAGCCTATTTTGACTTAAAAAATGAATAATTTACAATGCACAAATTTCATTTTGTTTTCAAATTTTGTAAATAATAGATAAAATATTCATGAATTAAACACAATTTTAACTAAAAAATCATAAACTTTGAAAAATAGCAAAAAATTAACTATTATTTACATCATAATTATAGTATAATACCAATAAGATGTAATTTACAGCTAGGGATTTTGGTTAATATTATAGTCTATAGTTGTAAAGGGTATACAATGGTGCATACCTACATAAAAGAAAGGAATGGTAATTTTATATGTACAAATTAATCAGCGCTTCACTATCATTCGTTCGCAGTTTTAAAGTAATTGATATAGCTTCCTTTAAACTGTGTTTATTCTCTCTAGGATTATTAGTAGGGGTAAATATTAAGAAAACCGATAAAAAAGCCATAACTGCCTTTGTAGCTGTTGTGTTTATTGCCACCTATCTATATCTAATGATTAAGCTTATTCTACATTGTCTGTCAGCCTTTGACTATTATAATACTTGGGATAGTTATGGGGAGTATGACAGCATTCATAAATATATCTAGTTGCTTTATGTATATGCATTAACTGAGGTCATAATTATGATTAATATAAAAACTGTAGGTATTGTAATAACTATCATATTGATTATGATCATAGGAGCTTTAATCTTAGACCATACAGAGGAAGAAAAGCCTAATAAAACTTTTAACACTACCCAATTCACAGATAGTTTTCTTGAGGATATTTCTCCTAGCTTTTGGGAATATGATAAACAACTTCTACTGGAAATTATAGAAAAATATCCTAACTTTTTATATATTAACATAACCCCTATATATGATAAAAGTAGAAATAAGGTAGTGACCTTACCAGAAGAAATACTTAGTAATAATAACTTTTCCCCTAAT
>CAYJEQ010000025.1:30990-31680 GCA_964369235.1 uncultured Oscillospiraceae bacterium
AAAGATTAGAGGAGTTTTTTAGTAATTATACTAGTGGTGTTTCGGATAGTATAGGCATAATAGGTAGTAGTGTAGGCTATGGGGTTTTTCCAGCTTATGGCATGATTATAGATTATGATGGTAAGGATACTAGTATAACCCACTATATATTACAATCTGATATTAATGATAATAGCAAACTAGAGATATTTTCACAAAGTAAAGCTATGGATATAACTATATTAGATGATGGAGAAACCCAGTATGCTATAGGATATTCTATACTAGATAACTATGGAGAAAAGCTAACTATAACTAATGAATATCCTAAATATGGCTATACCCCTGTACCCATCCAAGAGGGAAAAGTAGAGGATATTATCTTTGATGGCTTTAAAAATCCATATATTAAAGAAAAAAGTGATTATCAGCTAGAAGATATAGAGTGTACCCAGTATACAGTGTTTGAAGAGAATAATAGTAATTATGCTACTTATGTTATAGCAGATGATTTCAGTAGATATTATTTAATTGACCCAGTCAGTGGTGATTTACTATTATTTGTTAAGGATAGCGTAAGTGATAAGTTGAAGGACTAGGGGGATTAAGATGCTATTAAAAAAATTCATCTTAATACTATATTCTATCTCTTTAATAATTTTTAGTACAGCTTGTAGTGAAACTGATACAATCACAGACCATAGTAGTAAT
>CAYJEQ010000026.1:0-30874 GCA_964369235.1 uncultured Oscillospiraceae bacterium
TAAATCTTCTGTTCTGTTCATTTTATCGGTTTTCCCTTCTTGTTTTATTGGGTTAATTTCTTACTTTATTGTAAAGCTAGAAAATGTTTATTATTTTCTTTCGCAAAGCTCTACAAGAACTCCAAGGGAAGACTTAGGATGGCAGAATGCTATTCTTGCTCCACCAGCACCGTATCTTGGTGTTTCGTCAATCATTCTCATGCCTTTAGCCTTCATCTCTTCGATAGCTTCTTCGATGTTATCTACTCTAACTGCAATATGCTGAACTCCACCATTGCCACCATTTTTCTCGATAAATCTTGCAATAGGTCCATCTGGAGATGTGGACTCTAGTAGCTCGATTTCGCTGTCCCCACAAGGAAGGAATGCAACCTTAACCTTCTGCTCTTCAACAACTTCTACACCTACGGATTTAAGGCCAAGTGCACCTTCATAAAAAGCTAATGCTTCCTCAAGATTTTTTACTGCTACGCCAACATGATCAATTTTAGATAAGTTCATAATCTGTACCTTCCTTTACTTAAATATATGGATTATTTCGCCTTATTTAATTTCGGCTAAAAACTCATCCATAACTTGGTATATATTCATCTTTTTATCAAGTATTTCTTCTACTCGCTCACTTAACTTGTTCTGTCCCCCAGTATGGTTAATGACGATTTTTCTAAGCTGTGCTTCAATCATCTCTACTAACTCAAGTTTAGTGTTATTATGGCGTCTTTCACGAAGTTTTCCTGATTGTTCAAGATAATCCCTGTGGGCATCAATCTCTTTAATTAAATCATCAATCCCTTGGTTTTGTCCTGCTGACACCATCACCACTGCTGGGCGATTTTCCATGTTAGAGTTTAAATCAAGCATCATATTTATCTCTGTTGCTGTTTTTGCTGCTCCTGGTAGATCGCTTTTATTAACTGCAAATATATCCCCAATTTCCATAATCCCAGCTTTTATAGACTGAATATCATCTCCTAGTCCTGGAACCATTACAATTAAAATAGTATCTGCTGTTTTAATAATATCTACCTCTGATTGACCTACACCTACAGTTTCAATAAGGATATAATCAGAGCCAAAGGCGTCTAACACCTTTACTGCATCTTTTGTTGCTCGAGATAGTCCTCCTAAATATCCTCTAGTACCCATACTTCTAATAAATACATTGGGATTAAGAGCTAGATCCTGCATTCTTATTCGATCCCCTAATATAGATCCGCCAGAATAAGGGCTTGTTGGGTCAACGGCTATTACCGAAACCTTCTTACCTTGTTCTACTAATTGCTTTACTAGTTTATCTGTAAGGGTGCTTTTACCAGCTCCTGGAGGGCCTGTAATACCAATAATCTTCGCCCCACCTGTATGGGGGTGAAGTTCCTTTAGTATATCTCTAGCTTTATCCTCATCATTTTCTACAGCTGTTATAAGCCTAGCACAGGAACGCTTGTCTCCTGCTAACATCTTCTCTATTAACTCATTCATCTTTATCTCTCCTTGCTGTAAAAATAGCCATAGCCACCCACACCTAATCCCAACCAGTTTTATAATGGCAGATAGGCTTACTATCTGTGTCAAAGCCTATTGCAAGGCATAAAGCATTACTGCAATGCATTGTTGCAAGGCTTTTCCTTAATATTAAACCTCTCTGCCGATAATAAAATCTGCGACCTAAACACCAAGCATATTCGCTTATAGCTAGGCAGACGACGACGGCACGCTAACCGTCTGCCTAGTATGATAAGGGCACCAGAAGTGAATATGCTCAGTGTTTAGGCTAGTTCGGATTAAGGTGTGGGTGGCTTGCATTATCCCTATATTCACATAGGGATAATACTTCGGTGCCATTTCCTTTTGTTTAATGGGAAGAGATTATCCAGTAAAACCTATGCTAAATCTCTTTTTAGATTGTTTTTGATATAATCAATAGATGTTGTTGTAGGTGTACCTGGTGTGAATACTTCGTCAACACCTGCAGCCTTTAGGCCTGGGATGTCTTCTTCTGGAATAACTCCACCACCAATAATTAGCACATCATCAACACCCTGTTCTTTAAGAAGTGTTACTACCTTAGGAAGTAGGTGGTTGTGAGCGCCAGATAGGATGCTTAGACCTACTACATCAACATCTTCCTGAACAGCTGTTGCAACAATCTGCTCTGGAGTCTGTCTTAAACCTGTATATATAACTTCCATACCTGCATCTCTGAAAGCTCTTGCTATTAGCTTAGCGCCTCTATCATGGCCGTCTAAGCCTGGCTTAGCTACTAAAACTCTAATTGTTCTACTCATAATTATTACCCTTTCTCTACCCTGTAATATTTTACGGAATATTATACCCCAATAAAATTTACTATTTAAAAGTTAATTTAATTTTAAATATTATAGCATTACTGTCTGCTGATATTCACCGAACACTTCTCTCATAACACCACAGATTTCACCTAGTGTTGCGTATTCCTTAACAGCTTCTAGAATGTATGGCATTACATTGTCTGTACCTTCACAAGCAGTTTTTAGCGCAGCAAGTTTTTCTGTTACAGCGTCGTTATTTCTAACAGCCTTAACATCTTCTATTTTCTTCTTCTGCATTTCTCCTACAGCTGGGTCAACACGAAGTAGTCCCTTAGGTGCTTCTTCTTCTACCTGGAACTTGTTAACACCAACAACGATTCTCTCCATAGATTCGATTTCCATCTGATACTGGTAGGATGCGTCGGTGATTTCCTTCTGGATATAACCCTGATCGATAGCCTTAGGCGCTCCACCAATCTCGTCAATACGAGCGATGTATTCCATAGCTTCTTTTTCTATCTGGGAAGTTTTAGCTTCGATATAGTAGGAGCCAGCTAGTGGGTCCACTGTGTTTACAACTCCAGACTCATATGCAACAATCTGCTGAGTTCTTAGAGCTATCTGTACAGACTCTGTAGTTGGTAGAGCCAGTGCTTCATCTCTTGAGTTTGTGTGTAGGGACTGTGTTCCACCTAGAACTGCAGCTAGTGTCTGAATAGCAACACGAACGATATTATTATCAGGCTGCTGAGCTGTTAGTGTACAACCACCTGTCTGTGTGTGGAACTTAAGCATCATGGATTTTTCTTTCTTAGCACCAAAACGCTCTTTCATAATCTTAGCCCATAGTCTTCTTGCTGCTCTGTACTTAGCAACTTCTTCTAGTAGGTCGTTATGTGCGTTAAAGAAGAAGGATAGTCTTGGAGCAAATGTATCTACATCTAGACCAGCTTTAATAGCTGCGTCTACATATGCGATACCATCAGCTAGTGTAAAACCAACTTCCTGTGCAGCTGTAGAGCCTGCTTCACGAATATGGTAACCAGAGATGGAAATTGTATTCCACTGTGGTACATCCTTGGAGCAATACTCAAATATATTTGTAATTAGACGCATGGAAGGCTCTGTTGGGAAGATGTATGTTCCTCTCGCAATGTACTCTTTTAGAATATCATTTTGAATAGTACCTCTTAGTTTATCAGAGGATACACCCTGCTTTTCTGCTACTGCAATGTACATAGCTAGCAGTACAGATGCAGGTGCATTAATAGTCATAGATGTACTTACCTTATCTAGTGGAATACCATCAAATAGTATCTCCATATCTTTTAAGGAGTCGATAGCTACACCAACCTTACCAACCTCACCTTGAGCAAGCTCATGGTCAGAATCGTAACCAATCTGTGTCGGCAGGTCAAAAGCTACAGATAGACCTGTAGATCCCTGATCAACTAAAAATTTATATCTCTGGTTGGATTCTTCAGCAGTTGCAAAACCAGCATACATTCTCATTGTCCAGTGTCTACCTCTGTACATTGTAGGCTGATAACCTCTTGTAAAAGGATACTGCCCTGGGTAACCAATTTCGCTGTCATAACCAATGTTTTCTAGATCTTCTGGTGTGTATAATCTGTTGATTTCATCACCTGAACCTGTTCTGAATACTTCTTTGCTTTCCGGTGCTTTCTGTAAGGATTTGTCCAGAACATTTTTCTCCCAGTTAGCTTTATTCTCTTTGTCAAACATTGCTTTTACCTCCATGATTTATATTTATATTCTTTATTTATCTATAACTGACACAAACTTTTTCATAGAGCCATGCTCTACAAAACTGCTATGCCAGGATAGTGCTTCTGTTAAGATGTGTGGTGTGTGTTTAGGACCATTTTCTGAGGCTCTCTCAAAATAGCTTCTAAGCTCATCTCTATAATCTGGGTGAGCGCAGTTTTCTATAATAGCTACTGCTCTTTCCTTAGGGCTTAGTCCTCTAAGGTCTGCATATCCTTGCTCGGTAACTACCACCATTACATCATGTTCTGTATGATCCACATGGGAAACCATTGGAACTACAGAGGAAATATCTCCATTTTTTGCAATTGATGAAGTGCTAAATATAGTTAGGTATGCACTTCTTGCAAAATCCCCTGAACCACCTATACCATTCATCATTCTCGACCCCATAATATGGGTAGAGTTTACATTGCCATATATATCAAATTCAATAGCTGTATTCATTGCAATTACGCCTATTCTTCTAGCTACTTCTGGGTTATTACTTATCTCCTGAGGTCTTAGAATAATCTTATCTTTAAAAAAATCCATCTCCTGTTCAAACTTTTCTAACCCATCTGGAGATGGTGAAAGGGAAGTTGTGGACACTAGACTAGCTTTCCCCGCTCTAAGTAGATCAAGCATTGAATCTTGTACCACCTCGGTGTAGCAGGTAAGATTTTCAAAATTTGACTCACACAGTCCATATAACACTGCATTAGCCACACTGCCAACACCTGATTGTAGTGGTAGGAGGCTATTTGTAAGTCTGCCTTCTGCCACTTCATTCTCTAGGAATTTTATGATGTTCTGAGAAATTTTCTTAGCATCATCATCTACTTCTCCTAAAGCTCTTGTACCATCCTGATTATCAGTTATAACTATCCCTGCAATCTTATCAAAACCACAAGGTATATATGTTGTACCTATTCTATCCCCTGGGTGATTAATTGGTATTGGTTTTCTATGGGGAGGTTTTTCGGTCATATATATATCTGCCATTCCCTCTAACGCTAGACTCTTTTTAAGATTAATCTCTACTATTACCTTTTCTGCCTGCCTGATAAATGTCGCTGAGTTACCTATACCTATTGTAGGTATAATATGACCATCTTCGGTAATAGCAACTGCCTCAACTATAGCTACATCAATAGGTTTAAGATACCCATAATTAACATATTGGGTGGATAACGAAAGATGCATATCGATATACTCAATCTCTCCAGCGTTAATCTGCTTACGCATTTCGTTAGCTGTTTGATAAGGAAGTCTTTTGTCAATAATCTTAGCTTTAGCCCAGGTTTCGTCTATCTCTGCACCTACTGATGCTCCAGTATACAGTGTTAGCTTAAACTCTTCCCCTGCCTGATGCTTAGCTTCTCCTCTTGCAGCAATGGCCGGTGGCACTACCTTAGGATACCCAGATGGTGTAAATCCACTAACCCCAATTACCATGCCATTTTCTATTATTGAGGCTGCTTGTTCAGCTGTAGTGACTAATGCCTCTGCTTTAGGACTTCTAAGTCTTGACTTAAGTTCACTTGTTTGATTATTCATAATACATATTCCTCTCTAATTATATCATAAATTATTAATATTTCAATATTTTTAAATACTTTCACAACATTTTGTATAAATATCAAAGTATTTACAACATTTTTTGTTAGATTGCATAATTTTACAACAGTGGCAATTTATGAATTACTATGGTAAATATAATCATTCCTAGTAGTGCAAATGGATAGGTAGCCCCATATCCTGCTGCTGGATCATCACTATCAAGGGCATCTATTGCTGCTCCTAGACCTGGTGTAGAGGTCATTCCTCCACAGATTGCACCGGACAGCATTATCCAATTAAGTTTAAATACATATCTACCGATTAAAAATCCGATAAGCATCGCTAAAACACCTACTACAAAAGATGTTGCTGCTAGAGCTATTCCCGCTCCCATAATTGCATCAAATGTTCTATATCCGTATTTTAACCCTACAATTCCTAAAAAGAAAACTAGGCATAAATCTCTTAATACCGATAGAGTTTTTGGATCCATTCTAAAGGATAGCTTGCCTATTCTACCTATATTACCTAATACTAATCCTATAATTAGCACCCCACCTGTAGCACCTAGACTAAAGTAACCAAGGGATCCCATTGATATTTTAATATTACCTACTACATATCCCAATGCACAAACAATGGTAAAGGATAGAATAGAGAATGGTGTTACTGGTATTTCTTTAACACTACCACTACTGCTTCGTGCCTGATCCATTTCCTCTTTAAATCTTCTTTTTTCCTCATCTACATCCATCTTAAAGATATTTGCAAAGAAATTCACTGCGAATATTACTACTATTACCCCAAATGGATAACCAATTGCGTGACCTACCCCAACTCCTGCAACAGCATTGCTAATATATGTAGTTTTCATCTCCTCAGTTAAGCTAGTAGTATTATCTGCTGTAAGAGATCCATCAGGTGCTATTACCTGTAGCACCATATTTTTTTCGCTATCAGACAGTGTTTCAAATTTTTCTGAATAGGATATTGCATGACCTTCGGCAGTTTCTATAGCTGCTCCTAGTCCTGGGGAGCTAGTTAATGCCCCTGTATATACTCCAGCTACCTCATAGGCATTAGTGCTAGAAATTAGAGCAGTTGCACCATAGGTTACTGCTGCACCTACAAAGGTTATTACCATACCTAGCACAATAAACTTTGCGCCGTATTTTTTTAGCACTATACCCATATCCTTTGCTGCTAGTAGTCCTACTGCTGCAACAAATAAAATCAGTGAGGTATTAAAGAAATGGCTATGAATTATGCTTTCACTAATCATCTTGGTAGCTGCTGCGTACCCAGCTGTCCCCTCACCCTGATCAATAATATTAGAGCCGAAATTATAAATAGCCCAACCAATGAGTAGCCCTGTAAATAAAGCGCCAGATGTCCCAAGGCTAAACTTACCAAATTTAACCTTACCAAAAAGAAGACCAGTTGCAACGGTAATGAACATTAATACAAAGGGATCCATCATTATTCCGTAAAAATCAAAACTCATAGTGCACCTTCCTTAAATCAATTTATTTGTAGTATAGATATATTAACTACCTGTTAATAATATAACATATATCCATACATCTATAAAATTCAATCTATTTATCCCCCTATAACAAAACTTGATAGGTATATACATCAACAAAATATATTAGCAAAATTTGTAAAATTCACATAATTTTCTTGACAATTTACTGTAATAAACTTATAATTATTATTGAAATATAATAAAGCATACATAGGTAATTTTATATATATTTACTAAGCCAATAATAATTACAGTAAAAAACATAGAGAAAATTTGACATTTAGTAAAAATACAGATATTTTGCAATTATATATAGATGAAAGGGTGAGTTTATTAGTGAACCTTCAATATTTAAAGTATTTTCGTGAGGTGTGTAACGAAGGTAGTATAACAAAAGCTTCTAAAAAACTTCATGTTACTCAGCCAGCTGTTACTAACGCAATAAAAGAATTAGAAACTTTATTTGATATACAGCTATTTTACCGTACCAATAACAAAATCATAACTACTGCTGAAGGTAAGAAGTTTCTTCTACTAGTTAATGATTTACTAGATCAGATGGAGAATTTCAGAGCTTCTGCTTCTGAACTTTCTAGCAATGAAAACTGTATTCTTCGTGTAGGTATCCCCTCTATTCTCGGTGTATTACTATTTAGTAAAATCACCCCCCATTTTCAAAAGCTACACCCTAATATTGAATTGCAGTTTACCGAAATTGCAACTTTATCAGGTATTAGTATGCTTAATGACGCCAGTCTTGATTTAATGATTGGTGTAGAAGACCACAGCATAAAGCAGGACTGTAAATCACTAATACTTCATGAAACCCAGCTTATGTTTATTACCAATAAAGATAATCCTTTGTGGTCAGAAGAAACCATCTATAAGAACATGCTTAAAAATCTACCCTTTGTTACACTTAGCAAAGGTTCTTACCATTATGACATGGTTATTGACCATTACTGTGCTAATGAGTATCAGCCTAATATCGTAATGTGTTCTAATCAGATATCTACCCTAAGGTATCTACTTAATCAAAATCTTGCTTCCACCATATCTTATAGAGAGCTTTTCTGTAATGATCCTGATTTAATACATATACCACTGGCTGAGCCTATTCCAGCAACTATTAGCATTATGTGGAATAAAAACGCCTACATTACCCACGCAATGAACACCTTTATTAATTTTATGAAACAAATCGACTACAGCACATTATAATAAACCTATGCATAATTAATTGTGGAGTGAAATTCTGTTGGGGTACTGTCCCTTGCCGACGGCAAGGGACAGTACCCCAATAATTGCTATAGAACCTAAAAAAAGAGCTAATCACCGTTAAATGTGATTAACTCTTTTTATTTTATATTCATTTTATTTATTTAACTTTTCCCAACAAGGTAGATCCTTAAGCACCTCTAGGTTTTCTACTATCTCCTCGTCAATAAATAACACTGCTAGTTTTTCCATCTCCCTTAGTGGAGAAACATCTGTAATTGGATTTTCCCCAGCAAAAAGCACCTCTAAATTCTTACAACCAGATATTAACTGTAGATTACTTAGAGAGTTACTGCTTATATCTAGCTCGGTAAGCTTTTCTAACTTCTCCAGTGGTGAATAATCTCTAATATTACACCCTGATAGCTCTACTGACCACAGTTCTCCAAGACCCTCAAGAGGACCTATATCTGTAACCATAGTTTCTGATATAGATAAGGATTTTAACTTAGTTAAAATCCTTACAAATGATATATCCCTAAGACTGGTTTGATCTAAACCTAAATCCTCAAGGTTTGTCAGCAATCCTATTTTACTTATATCATCTGCCTTACTGCGATATAGGCTAAGGCTAGTAAGATTTTCCCCATACTGTAGCCCCTCTATAGAAGTTATGTTTTCGCTTTTTTCTGTTATAGTTAGGTTTAACTCTTTAAGCTTTAGCATATGTTCTTTAGTTATAGGTTTTTTCCTATTGAAAAAGCCACCTAGCTTTAGAGTTTTTCTAATGGCTTTCTCTAGGTATTTATCTGGTATATGGATAATTTCGTCTTTATCTGTCATCAGATACTCCCCATGCCTTTAATTGGCTGTATAATAAATCAAATGATGTTTTCCCTTGATTTGCTAGTGTTTTAACATCTTCATACTCTGGGTAGAAATACTCTTTCCCATTATGGCTACACACCTTGTATCTACAGGTGCCATAGGGTGTTTTTAGTGTAATCTCTCTGCGATTTAGTGCTGTTCTCTCACATCTATATCGTCTGATTCCTATGGTAGATAAATTAGTAAAGATTATATCCTCAGCCTTTGTTATCTTCTCCTGTGTACACAATACCGATAACATAGTTGCTGGACGGTTTTTCTTCATATATATTGGAGTAAAGTACACATCATTAACACCTAAGGATAGTAATTCCTCCATTACATATCCCATAGCTTCCCCTGTAGAGTCGTCCACATTGGTTTCTAGCATCCATAGAGCGCCTTCCTCTACATTCTCCTCTATTATCATAGCTCTTAGAATATTGGCATGGGGAAAGTCCTTCTTCCCTACCCCAATACCAGTTGATAATATTTTATATTCCTCTGGCATACTTTCGGTGTTCTTTAGGGCTGCCACAATAGCTGCCCCTGTTGGGGTTACCATCTCACCCTGTACTGTTGTAATCTTAAGATTAAGATCACCAGCCTGTAAAATATTCACTACTGCTGGCACCGGTACAGGTATTACCCCATGCTGGCATTTTACAAAGCCTGTACCCTCATATAATGTAGATACGCAAACCTTATTTACACCTAGATTATCAATACACACTGCAACTGCAACTATATCCACTATAGAATCCACTGCCCCCACTTCATGGAAATGCACCTTATCCACAGGTAGGTTATGAGCTTTAGCCTCTGCTACAGCTACGAAATTAAATATATCTTTTGCAATGTTCTTAGCCTTGTCAGTAATGCCACTATTGTCTATAATCTGCTTAATGTCTTTAATATTTCTATGGTGATGATCCCCAGCATGGTTGTGGTTGTGGCTATGTCCATGGTCATGGGTATGGCTGTGTCCATGGTCGTGACTATGATTTTTGTGGTTGTGTTTACCACAGCAACCTTTACCCTCTCTATGTTTGTGATCATCATGACTATGGTCATGAGAATGATCATGGGTATGTTCACCATGACTATGACTATGTTCCTCATGGCTGTGTCCATGGTCGTGATTGTGATTTTTGTGGTTGTGTTTACCACAGCAACCTTTACCCTCTCCATCTTTGTGATCATCATGACTATGGTCATGAGAATGATCATGGGTATGTTCACCATGACTATGACTATGTTCCTCATGGCTGTGTCCATGGTCGTGATTGTGATTTTTGTGGTTGTGTTTACCACAGCAACCTTTACCCTCTCCATGTTTGTGATCATCATGACTATGGTCATGGGTATGGCTGTGTCCATGAGAGTGGTCATGGGAGTGATTGTCCTGCTGTCCTTTGCTTAATATTACATCAAAGCTACAACCGTCTATTCCACATTTTTGTCTGCGTCCAATGCTTGTTTTATATCCACTTAGAGATAGGCTTGCTAGGGATTTTTCTAGCACCTCTTTATCTGCACCTAAATCCAATAGTGCAGCAACAGTCATATCCCCACTAATTCCACTTAAACATTCAAAATAAAGTATCTTTTCTTTCATATTTATGTTCATTCCTTTCCTTATGTTTTGCGGGCTAATGCTTTGCAGCGAAAAGCACAAAACTCTAAGTTTGAAAATTTATTTTTCAAACTTATCTCTTCCTTTTTGAGTTTTAGGTTTTATTTAATTTAAACTATTACACAGGAATATTATATAATGCCAGTTATAAAAAATAAGTTGTTTTGCCTGTCATCTAACTGCTAGTCTGTTTATCTGTGTAGATAAATATCCTGCTCCAAATCCATTATCAATATTAACAACGCTTATACCCTCTGCACAGGAATTAAGCATGGTAAGCAGTGCTGATACCCCACCAAAGTTTGCTCCGTAGCCAATAGAGGTTGGCACTGCAATTACAGGCTTATCTGTAAGACCAGCTAGCACCCCTGGTAAAGCACCTTCCATGCCAGCTACAGCAACTATACAATTAGCGCTATTAATCTGCTCCATTTTGGAAAATAGTCGGTGTATCCCAGCTACTCCTACATCGTAAATTCTAACCACATTACTGCCGAAAAACTCTGCTGTTTGTGCTGCTTCTTCGGCAACAGGAATATCGGAAGTTCCACCTGTACACACAGCTACTAAACCGATTTTTTCGGTATTTTTTGTTGATATTTTTAGCACTCTGGAAATTTCATCATACTGTGCATTTGGCACCACCTGCACTACTGCCTCATACTGTTCTTTACTAGCTCTAGTGCCTAGCACATCAATACCCTTATCAGCAAAACTCTTGTATATCTTTACTAGGTGATCAGTTGCTTTACCACTACAGTATATAACCTCGCCAAAACCACTTCTCAGCTTACGGTGATGATCTATTTTTACAAAATCTAAATCTTCATAAGGTAGTTTTTTCAGGCTTTCCATTGCTGTATCAATATCTAAATCTCCACTTTTAACATTTTCTAACAGTTCCTTAATATCCATTCCTTATGCTCCTTTTTATTTTTTTATATAAATATCCATGCTTCCACTTCTAAAGCCCTCTAAATCAATGGTTATATAGACAAATCCTAATTTTTTAAGATTTTCTATAATATCTTCCCTTAGTTCTAAAGCCTGGGTTATTATATCCTTAGGTAGCTCTATTCTCGCTATATCTCCATGAAGTCTTATGCGATTTATAGGAAAACCTATGTTTTTAAGATAGTTTTCCCCTTTGTCAATCATCTCAAGAATGGTAAAATCCAGTTTAGTATTATAGGGTATCCTTGTTGCTAAACATGGTGCTGAAGGTCTATTTGACACTTTTAAGCCTAGCTCACTTGCCATTGCCCTAACTGTGGCTTTGTCTATGGACAGCCTAGCTAATGGGCTTACTACTCCCAGTTCCCCTAAGGCTTTAATCCCTGGGCGATACTGGCTTAAATCATCATAGTTTGTACCATCTAGCACCACCCCTAGATTATGCTTTTCTGCAAAGTTTACAAGCTCTACAAAAAGCTGTTTTTTACAGTGATAACATCTATCTACTGGGTTTTGTAGTATCTTTTCATTGGTTAACTCATCTATCTCTACAATATGATGGGGAATTTCTAATTCCTTTGCTATGGACTGGGAATTTTCTAAATCTGCTTTTGGGTGAAGTCTTGTTTCAAAGGTTACTGCGTAAACAGCATATCCATATTCTTTGGATATATCCGCTGCAATCTTAAGTATTACAGTGCTGTCCACCCCTCCCGAAAAGGCTACTACCCCTCCATGTTTTAGCTGTTCCTTTAGATATTCCTTTAGTTTTGCTATACTCATTTATATGACCATGCCTTTCTTACGGTTTAAAATTTTTTCAAACTTATTTCCTCATTACAAAAAATAGCCACAAAGACATGGGAAGTTATACTTACCAAACCTTCGTGGCTTTAAGTGCTTTTAATTATATTTATCGATTTCCTCTTTCACTAGCTTCACTGTAAAATCTATATGATGACTTAGTGGAAGACTATCTGTGGCAACCTTAATACCACATTTATTCATAGGTATAAGAATTTTTATAGCTTTACTCATACATATTGCTGATGCCATATTAGGAGTTAATTCTCCCTTAAGGCTATTAGGAAGCAGTAGCCCCATTGCACCCACTATAATATCAGCTTGCTCTGCTAGGGATATAACATTCTCCTCACCAAAACAAACCTGGTCTGCTCCTGCTTTGGACATTTTCTCGGCAGCAACAGGATTCGTTCCCACTGCTATTATCCTAATGCCCTTTATAGTTTCTTTTATTTTCTCGATGACTGTGTGACCTATTCCTCCACCTAGCCCATCAATTACTATAATATTCGGTTTCAATGTAACACCTCAGTATAAATGCTAATATTTTACACAAATCTATAATATTTTATCATATTTATAATGTTTAATCAATGGTTATTTATATTTAGTCTATATAATTATCTATCAAATTTTTTCCTGCGTTTTGTGGATAATCTAAACATTTCCTGCATATCATAGGTATTTTCTTCTTTGATATACCCTTTTAGTTTGTTAAGCTCCTCTATGAAAACATCTATCTCATCTACTAAAGCATCCTTATTACTAATAAATAACTGGCTCCATAGATATTCATCAATTTTTGCAATTCTTGTTAAATCCCTAAAGCTATCCCCTGTGTACTCCACAAGGTTTTCATTATTTTTTGCTGTCATAAGGCTTACTGCTATTGCATGGGTTAACTGACTAACATAACCTATCATCTGGTCATGTTCCTTAGGGTTTAGCTTGGTTATCACTGTAAAGCCTAAAGTCTTTGCCATATCAGTTATTATTTCTTCTCCCTTAGAGGTATTTGCCTCTGTAGGAGTTAGTATCATATTTGCATCTTTAAATATATTACTATCAGCATTTTCCACCCCTAGGACTTCCTTACCCCTCATGGGATGGCTACCATAAAACTCAATATTATATGGCTCTGTTATCTTCTGAATATCCTCAACAATACACTGCTTAACACCACACAAATCGGTTATAACAGCCTTAGTATTTATAAACTGGATATGCTCTGCTATCCATTGTACTGCCATTTTAGGATAGATTGCTATAACTATTAAATCGCTTTTCCCTAGATATTCTATATATTCAGACTTATTTGTGCTACCTGATTTAATATATCCTTTATTTATAGCATAGTCAATGCTTTCTTTCTTAATATCAATACCGTAAACAGTATTCCCAGCAGTAGTTAACCCCATGGCATAACTACCACCTAATAGCCCTATCCCTATAATTGTAATGGTTTTTCCTGTCATGTTGTGTACATCCTTTTCTAAATCTAAGGTTTAGTAGTGGCTTTTCTGCTATTATTCCTCTGAGATGAATGTAAATCTCTGTGTTTCTACTCCACCATGATTTACGATTTCTGTCCACATTGTCAGTGGTCTTACCCAAATGTCCATATCACCATATAGAGGCTGGTATACTGCCATCTTCTCACCTGTTTCTGAATGGGTTGCTATATGTAGTAGTCGGTATTCATTACCTTTAAAATGTCTGTATCTTCCTAGTTTTATACTGTTCATATTATCCTATCCTCATTGCTATATTTACCAAATATCCACTGTTTCTGTCTGGACTATCTCTTCATCTTTAATAGCTTTAAAAACTACTGCAGCTGGTACTAAACTATTGCCTTTATACTTTAGATTAATATCGTATCTATCCATTTTACCATCTGCTATTAAGTCTTCTAGTAGCATTTCATATTTCTTTTTTAGCTCTACTGTGGCTTCTGGTAGATAGGTGATATTTTCTGGTATATCATTCCCACCCATACTAATTGGAAGAATGTGAACTGGCTTAAGAAGTCCTTCCTCCACTAAGCCCTCTAGCTTTTCTTTGTTGTCTATATCAGCATAATCTGCCTTATTATCTTTATTTACAAAAAAATCTTTTATTCCCATATCTGCCCTACCTTTCTAAATGTCTCGGTGCCTTTGCTATTAGCATAATACTATACCGTAATTTTTAAAATTCCCATATACACTTCCTTGCCCTTATTGATATGGATATATACATAACTAAAATCGCAGTTTTGTATTATAATAACCACCCACTAATGTTATCTTAATCAGTACATAGTTATAAATATTATACCACAAAAAAACTTTTATAGCAAATTACCAAGAGATTACCTATAGTAACCTATAGTTGTACCACTAAAATAATCTCTATTACCTCTACCCTTATTATATCAACATTCACTTAAAATTTTATTTAATTTTACAAATATATTTTTATATTTTTTTGTTACATAGACTAAGCAGATATCAGTTATAATCTTTAAGTCATCGCAAAAAACACTAGCCTAAATTATAAGCTAGTGTTTTAAGATTCTTTATTAAATACTTCGGTAAAATCATGTTAGGATTTTATAGAATATGTTGCTGTAAAAACATCCTGTCCTTCAGTGGAAATCTGATTATTCTCTGCAAGATGAGCTAGAATTTTCACCACTGTTCTTACATTGCTACAACCTATTTCTACTGCTATATCTTTACTAGAGTATTCTTTATTATGGTTTTTATCCAGTAGCTCCATAATTTTATTTTTAATATCTATAATCTCAGAAGCTGCTTTCTTGCCAAACTCTACTGCTGGCTGATGATATGGGTTTATATTAGTGTAAATCCCATAGAACCCTACTGCCCTCTCATATAGCGCAATAAGCATACCTATATAATACTCATTAATCTCTGGTACTGTAATAGTCATGGAGGATTTTTCTGCTGTGGCTAGAGCTTTCTCTGTACCCATCATAAAGGCATTTAGATAATCTCCTGATGTGCTGTTCTCTCCTACTAACACCTGTGTGTCTCGATTATCCTTTAACACTGAGATAAATGTTACAAACATATCATCTCCACCACCTATTAACTGCTGTACATAGGAATGCTGATCTGTACTACCCTTATTGCCATAAACTGCAAGACCTTGGTTTACCTTATATCCATCTAAATCTTTTTCCTTACCTAGTGATTCCATTACAAGTTGCTGTAGGTATTTGGAGAATAGCTCTAGTGAATCTCGGTATGGTAGCATAACCATTGATGTGCCACCTACTCCTTGGCTTTGGTAATACCATAGCTTTGTTAGTATTAGTGCTGGGTTTTCTAAGGGGTTTTGGTTTCTTGTTAGCTGATCACAGTACTTAGCACCTGCAATCAGTTTATCACAATCAATACCCTGTAGGCTTAGTGGTAGTAATCCTACTGCTGATAGCACCGATGTTCTTCCACCTACCCAGTCCCACATTGGGAAGATTTTTAGCCATTTATCCCCACCGTAGTTTTCTAGCTTGCTACCTCTTTGGGTAATGCAAATTGCACTAGAGAAGAAGTCTACACCGTTATTCTCATAGAAAACCTGTGTTTCTACCATGCCATTTCTAGTTTCGGTAGTGCCACCACTTTTACTAATGATAATTACCAGTGTTTCCTCTAGGCTAGCTTTTAATAGGTTTAGGGTTTTATCAATGCCTATTGGATCGGTATTATCGATAAAATATAACTTTATCTTCTCGTTGCCATCTGCAAGGCTATTACCGATAAATTTAGGTCCTAAATTAGATCCACCTATACCGATAACTAGGGCATTTTTATAGGTTTTTCCAGTTTTAGATTTTATCTCACCACTGTGGACTTTAGCTGTGAAGCTTTTAATATCATCTATTGTATCTTCAATTTCCTCAGATATTTCTTTGGTAGGTGCTATAGTGCTATTTCTCAGCCAATAGTGTCCTACCATTCGCTTTTCATCAGGATTTGCAATTGCACCTGATTCTAACTCTGTCATCTGAGATAAGGCTTTAGTATATAGTTTGTCATCAGCAAATAGTGGCTTATCTATGTTCATATAGCTCCAATCAATCCACAGTTTGCTACCTTTATCGTAATAGTTAAACTCTAAAAAATTCTCCATAGTAGACCTCCTAATAATTTTTTTAGACAGGTGGAAATTTAAGTTTCCTTATTTTCCACCTTGTGAGCTTTAATTAGCGCCTGTTCTGCCATGTGCCTTTGTAATATTGTATAGCCATTTTGCTGTATCTTCATCAAAATCCTCTGGTCTTATCTTCCACTTCCAGTTATTTTCCACTGTACCTGGCGTATTCATCCTACTTAAATCATCTAAAAGCAGTATATCCTGTAAAGGTGTTATAACTAGGCTGTAGTTAGAGCTATATATCTTCTCTAGCACTTCTCTTGCTCTTTGTTTTACATCACCTTCTACGCCCTTGTCACTAAGCCAAGATAGCAGGGTCTGATTGTCATGAGTTCCACTATAGATAAGACGATCTTTTGCTTTGGTATAGTTTTTAGATAGGACTTCTTCACTTTTAAACTGATATACATCTATACCGTAAAATCCTGTATAGTGTAATAAGTCATATACTGCCCCGTCTAAGTCACCTAAATCCTCTGCTATTATAGGCAGTGTTCCCAGTTCTTTTGTTAGCTGATCAAAGAACTTTCTACCTACCCCTTCCTGCCAGTAGCCATCTTTAGCACTGCTACCTGCTGGAATGGTGTAATACCCAGCAAAGCCTCTAAAGTGATCAAGTCTAATATAATCATAATCCTTAATTGCCTTAGCTATTCGCTCTTTCCACCAGTTAAAACCGTCCTTTGACATTGCCTCCCAGTTGTAAAGTGGATTACCCCAGCTTTGACCTTCTTCTGAGAAGTAGTCCGGTGGTACTCCTGCCAACTGATTACCATAGCCATCAGAATCCAGCTTGTATTCCTGTGGATTAGACCATACATCAGCACTATCTGAAGCTACATATATAGGTAGGTCCCCTATTATCCCTATACCTTGCTGGTTAGCATAGCCTTTTATCCTTTGCCATATAGTCCAAAACCTATACTGTTCTAGCTTTATTTCTTCCATAGCAAGGCTGTATTCACTGTATAGCTCCTGAGTATTTTCAGGGTATTTATCCCCCTGACTCCATTGTTGCCAAGGAATATTATTATACTTGTTTTTTAGCACTGTGTACAGTGCAAAGTTATCTAGCCAGTAATCCTCTCGGTGACAAAACTCCCCAAACTCCTTATAGCGAACGGATTTTATATCCTCTTCCCCTAATAAGGAATACTCCCCTGCAAATACACAGCTACTGGAATATGGAGAACCATAGCTGTCTACAGGATTAAGGGGAAGTATCTGCCAGTATCCCTGTCCTGAAAGTTTTAATGTGTCTATAAAGGTTTTTGCTGATTTCTCAATGCTATCATCTATCTTTTCTAAAGAGCTAAGATGGAGTAGCACCCCTGCACCGGTTAGTTTAGAGTGTTTTTCTAGCTTATTAGTTAGTACCGAAATCACACCACAGCCCAGTGGAGGTAGCTCCACCCTTATACGAAGTATAGTTTCGTCCCCCATGCCTTTGAAAGTCTCTATTTCATCAATCTTGTAATCTATACAATTAAGAATACAGCTTGCATTTATAGAGTTTTGTGGCAGTTCTAACCAGATGGATTTTTCAAATCTACTGCGATTGGCAAGGACTGCTACTTTGCTACTATCATCACTTCTCCAAAATCCATAGATGTCTTCCTCTAGGTGGATTGGCTGATAATCCCCATACTTTAAAACTGGGTAGTTATCCCTAATTCTCGCCATAAGCTGGGTATGTCCTAGCAGTTCTTTATCTTCTTTTCCCCATGGATATGTGGCTCGGTTATAAGGATCCTCCATGCCTTCTACCCCTACCTCATCTCCATAGTATACCGATGGTATCCCTGGTGAGGTAAACTGTAGTGTGGTAAGGAGTTTTACTCTGCTTTTTCCACGACTGTATTGTTCTGGTTCTAGGGTTAAATCCTGACCTTTTTCTGGGCTGTGCTCCATACCCATGTTAGTGATTATTCGCTGGGTATCATGGGTGGATAACATATTCATAGCCCCTAAAAAAGCCGATGGTGGGTAGTTTTCTTTAAGTGACATGGTTATTTTGCCAAGTTTTGTGGCTGAAATATTCCCCTTGATAAAATCCATTACCGATAACCTAAAAGGATAGTTCATGGTGCAGTCTAGTTCCTGCCCTAGTAGGTATTCTCGTCTTTTTCCATAACTTACCTTATTGCTAGCGTCCTCCCAGACTTCCCCTAATACAAGACCATCTGGATCCTTATCCTTTACTGTGTCACGAAGTGCCACAATAAAGCTGCCTGGTAGCTCATCAGCTACATCTAGTCGCCACCCTTTGGCACCTAACTCCATCCAGTATTTAATTACCCCCTCTTCTCCAAAGAGATAGTTTTGGTAATTTTCGTCCTGTTCATTGACATTAGGTAGATCCTCTACCCCCCACCAACATTCGTATTTGTTAGGGTAATCGGTAAAGCGATACCAGCTGTAATAAGGGGACTGGGTGCTTTGGGCTGCTCCTAAACTATGGTGATTATTATAAAGATTAAAATATATACTATCTGCCCCAGTGTGGCTAAACACCCCATCTAGCATTAGGTATATATCGTATTTTGCTGCTTCTTTTGCTAGGGATTTAAAATCCTCTACAGTGCCAAAGCCTGGGTCTAGTTCCATATAATTTGCAGTGTCATACTTATGGTTACTAGCTCCTTTAAATATAGGATTAAGGTATATTGTAGATACTCCTAGACTTTTAAGATAACTTAGTTTTTCCTCTATTCCCTTTAGAGTGCCACCAAAAAAACCCCATCTTGTTACAAAACCACGATGGTCTTTAGGATAGAAAGGGCGATCATTCCAGTCTATGTGAAATATTCTCCTAGAACCCTGTCTACTATCATCACGATAGTAATTCTCAAGGTTTACCCCTTTACTTCCTCGGTTAAATCTGTCCGGAAATATCTGATAGATAATCCCCTTACTATACCAAGAAGGCAGTGGCTCACCCTGATAACAGGTAATCTGATATGCTGGTGGCAGGTGGCTATAGGTCTGACCTACTCCCCCTAGATTTTCGCTGTTATTACCATAGTAATGCCAGTGATAATCATCATAGCTAAAGGAAAAATAATACCAAATTATCCCCACTGAAATAGTGGGGATATTAAATTTGTAGACATTAACTTTATTTTGTTCTTCCACTGAATAACAGTTTAAAACCTGTTCTGGTTTTTCGTCTGGAATTAGGTGAAGTCTTACAGTTTTAGGTGGAGGGGAAACCTCAATGCTCAGGGAAATATTCTCCCCTAGCTCCACTGCTCCAAAGGGATTTCTGTAGCTCAAATCCTGAGAATTATGTATTGCATTCATATTTATGACCATACCTTTCTCTTAGCTTGCAATATTTTGGGCGATTTTACATAGCCAGTAAACTGGCATTAGCAAAATTTCACTCCATTTCAGTGAAAAGCCTCAAAACTTGCGGTTTGAAAATTTGATTTTCAAACTTATCTGCCTTCCCAGTTATCCTATTAATAGTTTGCAGTAATCGGTGTTCCCACGACCTGTGTATTATCTTTCTGTAAGTTTTTTGTATATATCTAGGTACTTTCCAGCTGAGGCATCCCATTTAAAATCAGCTCTCATAGCTGATTTCTGCAAGGTTACCCAAGCTTTCTTGTCATTATAATATACATCTAGTCCGTCTTTTATAGCGAATAGTAGTTCATGGGCATTATAATTTTTAAAGGAGAATCCATTGCCTTCTCCTGTGTATTTATTGTATGAAGTAACACTGTCATTAAGTCCACCTGTTTCTCTAACTATAGGCAGTGTTCCATAGGTCATAGCAATCATCTGTGATAATCCACAAGGCTCAAAATTAGATGGCATCAACAGCATATCACCACCTGCATACATACGGTGGGACAGTGGCGTATCAAATGTTAACTGAGCTGAGATTTTCTCAGGATACTTACTAGCGAAATACTCCATATCATGATGAAATTCCTTATCCCCTGTACCAAGTACAGCAATCTGCACCTGATGGGTGTTTACTAGCTCCTCTAGTATATGGACAACTAAGTCCATACCCTTCTGAGTAGTAAGTCTTGATATCATCACAATTAGCGGAATATCTTTATCTACTGTTAACCCTAGTTCAGCCTGTAATGCCAGCTTGTTTTCGGTTTTGTTTTGAAGGGTGGATATACCGTAATTAACAGCAATATTGCTGTCCTTTTTAGGATTATACAGGTCTAGGTCGATACCATTAAGTATCCCTGATAGTATACTGCTACGGTTTTCAAATATCCCTTCCATATCCTCGCCGAAATAGCTATTTTTAATCTCATGGCTATAGGTTGGGCTTACGGTTGTTAGATAATCACTGTAAAGCAGTGCCCCTTGCATATAGTTTACTGCATCACCCTGCATTAACTGATGTTTTGAATCCTTCTCTGAAAGCCCTAGCACATCTCCCATTATTTCTAAAGGGAATACCCCTTGGAATTTAAGGTTATGTACAGTAAATACAGTTTTAATATCTTTATAGCCATCTAGGTGGTTATAGTCTTCCCTTAGAAATACATTTACCATAGCTGTATGCCAGTCATGGCAGTGGATAACATCTGGGAAACCTTCCCCCATTAGAGGAATTGACTCTAGGATAGCCTTAGAGAAAAACGCCATTCTCTCACTGTCATCTAACTCACCATAAAGCTTACTACGATGGAAGTAATACTCATTATCTAAAAAGAAGTAGGTAACCCCTTGATAGGATAGTTTATATACTCCACAGTACTGATTTCTCCAGCTTAGTGGAACCATTACACTTCCTAAAAACTCCATCTGCTGGGTAAAGCTACTGTCTATAGTAGAGAATTTAGGTAGCACTACCCAAGTATCTGCACCTGCTTTTTTTAGTGCCTTAGGTAGGCTTCCCCCTACATCTCCTAGTCCGCCTGTTTTAATAAATGGTGCTGCCTCACTTATGGCAAAAAGCACCTTGGTTTTCTTATTCTTAGGGGCTGTCTTTGCTGGTGCTTTCGTGGTTTTAGTGGTTTTATTAGCTTGTTCTGCTAGCTTTACCCCACCGTTATCTTTAGACTGCACTTTCGCCTTTGGTTTTTTTGCTGTTTTAGGCTTTGCCACAGTTTTTGTCATAGTCGATGAATTAATAGCCATTTTACACCTCTTAAATTTTATCTAGTACATTGATTTTGTCATTATACAAGGTCTGCCTGCTGTACCATATAGTCTTGTTCCAGCAGATATAGATACACCCTTATCACAGATTACCTCGTCTAATACTACATTCTCTCCAACATCACAACGCTGGAATAGGATACAGTTTTTTACCACTGCGCCTTTGCGTACCTTTACCCCTCTAAATAGCACTGAGTTTTCTACTTTACCTTCGATTTCACAACCTGTAGGTATTATAGAATTAGTTACATTAGCACTATCTCTGTACCTTGATGGTGGGGTGTCTACAACCTTTGTAAAGATTTTATCCTTACCATTAAATAACTGGCTGTTAATATCCTCATCAAATAAATCACGGCTACTTCTTATGTAGTCTGCCATTGTTTCAATAGTAGCTACATAGGTTTTTAGCTCGTAGGTTTTAACATCTAGCTTAGATAGATTGTCCTCAATTACATCCATCAAATCACTATGCTCCATTAGGTTATACCACTCTAAAAAATTCATTAGTAATTTTCTATCAATAATTAAACAGTCCATAAACTTCTTAGACTTGCCGTAAGCGGAGCTATTTATCCCCTTTACTCTGCCATCTCTATCTACATCTAGATACTGTCCTGACACATCATCTGCATTGTCTATAGTCTTATAGAACATTGTAATATTTCTGCCATTTTCTTCATGCTCTTTTATAGCGTCACTAAAATTAAAGTTCATAATCTTATCGCTGGACATCATCAAAACTAAATCAGTCTGGGAACGCTCTAATACAACTTTATTCTGTATTAGGTCACGCATGATAAATTTACCTGATTCGCTTTTCTTCATGCCCATTACCGAACCTGGTAGGATAAGTAGACCTCCTACCTTTCTATCTAGTGACCACTGCTTACCTGCTCCCACATGGTCGATTATCGACCTGTAGGTAGCTGGGGTAATTAGGGAAACAGTTGTTATTCCTGAATTTGTCATATTTGACAAAGCAAAATCTATTAGTCTATATCTACCACCAAATGGCAGTGATGCCAATGAGCGGTTTTCTGTAATTCCTGCAAGTCTATCCATATAATTAGCTGTTATTAGCCCCATTACCTTAGCCATGCCTTACTACCTCCAGAATTTTTTTTGATGTGTAGTGGAAATTATCACCTATTAAAGTGATTTCATCATCCCAATCGCCCATTACTGAGCCTTCTGTTACTACTGCGTTTTCTCCTACAATGGATCTTGTAACTACAGCATTTTTCTCAACTTTAGCACCTGGTAGTAGGATAGAATCCTCTACTACTGCACCTTCGTCAATATACACATCAGAACTTATTATAGAATTCTCTACAGTTCCTAACACAACAGAACCGTTGGATATAAGGCTGTTTTTAACCTTAGCACGCTTGCCTATGTACTGTGGTGGGCAGATGTTAGCATTTGAGAAAACTGGCATATCTGTATCAAATACATCGAATTTTGGCTCATCTTCTAATAGCTCCATATTGGCATTATAATAGCTATCGATTGTACCTACATCTCTCCAGTACCCATCAAATCTATGTACAAATAGTCTTTTATCCTGTTTAAGCAGATTAGGGATAATATTCTTACCAAAGTCATTATCTGAGCTTTCGTCATTGCTATCCTTAATCAGTGCTTCCTGTAGCACCTTCCAGTTAAAGATATATATACCCATTGATGCAAGGGTGCTATCTGGATTTTTTGGTTTTTCGGTAAACTTAGTTATTCTGTCCTCATCACCTACGGACAAAATACCAAATCTACTAGCTTCCTCCATACTTACATCTAACACAGATATGGTTAGGTCAGCATTGTTTTCCTTGTGGGTTTTTAGCATTTCACGATAGTCCATTTTATATAGGTGGTCACCAGATATAATTAGTACATATTCTGGATCATACTGAGATATAAAGTCTATATTCTGGAAAATTGCATCTGCTGTACCTTTATACCATCTACCTCCACTTTCGGTAGCATATGGTGGCAGTGTATGTACACCACCATCCTCTAGGTCAAGATCCCAAGCAGATCCTGTACCTAGGTAGGAGTTTAAAAGCATTGGCTTATACTGAGTCAGTACACCTACTGTGTCTATGTTAGAATTGGTGCAGTTACTTAGGCTAAAGTCGATAATACGATACTTCCCACCAAAGGATACTGCTGGTTTTGCGATCTTGCGGGTCAACGCCCCAAGTCTACTTCCCTGTCCTCCTGCTAATAGCATTGCTATGCATTCTTTGCCGCTACTTCTCATTCTACATTCCTCCCTGTTGGTCGTTGTGTGTTTCATTTACAAAATTTAAACTAAGACTCTTAGTCTGGGTAGGCGTCACATTCAATATTCCAAATCTCTCTGGCATACTGTGCAATAGTACGGTCGCTGGTAAAATGGCCAGCATTTGCAATGTTGGCTAGGGACTTTTTAGCCCATTCTTTAGGTTGTTTGTATAGTTCGCTCATAGCTAACCATGACTTCATATAACAGTCAAAATCTTTAAATACAAAGTACTCGTCATTGCTATTTAGCAGTGTATCATGTATCCCCCTAAAGCTGTCCACTGGGCCGAATGTTCCATCAACTAGCTGCTGCATAATCTGCTTAAGCAGTGGATTGGATTGACATTCTGTATAAGCAAAGTATCCACCTGACATTTTGATACTTGTTACCTCATCATCTGTTAGACCAAAGATATATACATTATCATCTCCAGCCATCTCTTTAATCTCTACATTAGCTCCATCAAGGGTACCTAGGGTAATAGCACCATTAAACATAAACTTCATATTACCTGTACCACTTGCCTCAAAGCCGGCTGTGGAAATCTGCTCACTAATATCTGTTGCTGGATAGATTACCTGAGCATTACTTACATTAAAGTTCTCGATAAATACAACCTTAATCATAGTATTAACATCGTGATCGTTATTTACCACCTTAGCAACACTATTAATAAGTCTAATTACATCCTTAGCAAAGGTATAGCTTGCTGCTGCCTTACCTGCAAAGAAAAATGTATGTGGTACAATCTTCTTATCAGGATTTTCTTTAATCTGATTATATAACGCCATAACTTTAAATATACTCAGTAGTTGGCGTTTATATGCATGAATTCTCTTAATATGCACATCAAAAACAGAATTAACATCTATCTCTTCACCACTGTGGCTAGCAACATATTTTGCTAATCTTTTCTTATTGTGCAGTCTTACTGCAATTAGTTTATCTAAAAACTCATCATCATTCTGATAATCCATTAGATTTTTCAGTAGGCTTGTGTCGGTTTTCCAGCCTTCGCCTATTGTTGCATCTATTAGCTTAGTCAGCTCTGGATTAGACTGGATTAAAAATCTTCTATGGCTTACACCATTGGTTTTATTATTAAATTTCTCAGGCTCTATCTGATAGAAATCCTTTAAGGTAGATTCTTTTAAAATCTCTGTGTGAAGTGCTGCAACCCCATTTACTGAGTGGCTACCAATGATAGATAGATTAGCCATCTTAACCTGACTATCCCATAAAATAGCAGTGTTCTTTAGCTTTTCTACCCACTGATCATCATCTCGATTAAAAGCAGCCTTGTGGCGTCTGTCAATCTCCTCAACTATCATATATATTCTAGGAAGTAGTGTCTTAAATAGATCTATAGACCATTTTTCCATAGCTTCTGGCAGAATTGTATGGTTAGTGTAGGATATGGTTTCTTTGGTAATCTCCCAAGCTGCTGCCCACTTTAACCCTTCCTGATCCATTAGTATACGCATAAGCTCAGGTATACACATAGCTGGGTGGGTGTCGTTAGTATGAATAGAAATACGCTTAGGTAGATCCTTTAAGCAGTCGCCATATTTTCTCTTGTAATCTCTAATAATAGATCCTATACCTGCTGCCACTAGTAGATATTCTTGCTTTAGTCTTAAAGCTCTACCTACCTGTGTACTGTCATTAGGATATAGAATATAGGTTAGTGCATTACAGTTATTTCTATGTCTTACGGCACCACTATAATCCCCTCTATTAAAGGCATCTAAATCGAATTTATCATCTACAGTTTCAGCAGACCATAGGCGTAGATTATTTACAGTTTCGCCGTCATAACCAACTATAGGCACATCATAGGGCACTGCATTAATTACATCTTCGCTATAATGCTCATAAACCCATCTACCATCTACAAATTTGCCCTGTACAACTCCACCAAACTTTACCTCAACGGCACTTTCTGGTTTGCGCTGTTCCCATAGATAATCAAATTTAGTCCAGTTGTCGGGAACTTCAACCTGCACCCCATCAACTATCTTCTGCTCAAATAGACCGAATTTATATCTCAGCCCTGTACCATGTCCTTCAATGCCAAGATGAGCCATTGAATCTAGGAAACAAGCTGCCAGTCTACCTAGACCACCATTCCCCAGCCCTGGATCATGTTCACATTCTAGTAGCTCATCTAAATCTTCTCCCATGGAGTCTAGTCCTTCTGCAACTACATCTCGAATACCTAGATTAATTAGGTAGTTCTCAAGAAGTCTGCCAATTAGAAATTCCATAGAGAAATAGTAAACTCGCTTCTGTCCACAGTTTTCCATGTATTGTTCGTTTGTGTCGCTTTTTACTCGTGATATTCTCTGGGAAATAAGTTTTACTAAAACTGTGTACTTCTCTTGTTTTGTCGCGTCTTCAAATCTTTTTCCAAGTAGAGTTTCAAAGCCGGATTTGTAGGCTTTTACAAAGGTGGTGTCCTTACTAAACATCAAATCCTCCTACTGCACAACTAGGTGCTTTTTATTCTTGTTTTAACAGGCTTAAATATAGCCCCTCCCATTGGCGGCACAGTAATCTCTATAGAATACTTCTCACCATGCATGGGTACTTCACTAGACTTAATAACCTTTTCATTTAACTTACCACTGCCTCCATAAATAGGCTGGTCACTGTTAAATACTTCACGAAATTTGCTATTTGTAGATACTCCCACCCTAAAATTCTCATAGGAGTGAGTTTGGAAGTTTAAAACTACAATAGTGTAATCATCTTCTTTAGTACCCTGTCTTAGATAGGATAGTACACCTTGGTTATTATTGTCAGCATCTATCCATCTAAATCCCTCTGGGGAATAATTTTGCTGCCATAGGCTTTTTTCCTTTAAGAAAAAATTATTTGCTTCTTTTACATAGGTTTGATAGCTTAGATGATTATCATATTCTAATAAAAACCATTCTATTCCTTGATAATATCTCCACTCTATATACTGACCTATCTCATTACCCATAAAATTAAGTTTTGCTCCTGTATGGGTTAGCTGATATAGGTGCAATAATCTAAGATTGGCAAACTGCTTCCAGTAGTCCCCTGGCATTCTACCTATAAGGGATTTCTTGCCATGTACCACTTCGTCATGGGAAAGTGGCATAATGAAATTTTCACTGTGGGCATACATTGTAGAAAATGTCAGTAGATTATGCTCATAAGGTCTAAAAGGAAAATCCAGTGACATATACTCAAGGGTGTCATTCATCCAGCCCATATCCCATTTGTAGTGAAAACCCAGTCCCCCATCATAGGGAGGTGTTGTCACCAGTGGTAGAGAGGTGCTTTCCTCTGCAATGGACATTACCCCTGGGTAGTTTATAGCTAGATACTCATTAAGCTCTGATAGAAAACTAAGAGCCTCTAAGTCCTCTAAGCCCCCCTTACTATTTACCTTAGGATTATCTTTATTATCAAGTCCATAGTTAAGGTATACCATACTAGTTACCCCATCAATTCTTATTCCATCAATGTGGTATTTACTAAACCAGTAGTTGGCACTGCTAAAGAGAAAGCTTCTAACCTGACCTCTTCCAAAGTCAAATTTATATGTACCCCATTCTACATGTTTTTCTATTTCATATAGTTTGTCACCATTAAAGTTTGCCAGCCCATGTGCATCTGGACAGAAATGCCCAGGTACCCAGTCCAGTATTATTCCAATACCTTTATTGTGACAACAATCAATAAAATACATAAGATCTTCTGGTCTGCCATATCTGGAAGTAGGTGAGAAATACCCTGTAGCCTGATAACCCCAAGAACCATCAAAGGGATGTTCTGTTAAAGGCATTAGCTCAATATGGGTGTATCCCATCTCTACTACATAGGGCAGTAGTGTTTCTGCTAACTGTTTGTAGCTGTAGAAATCTTCTATGGCTGTTTCGGTGCTTTCGTTACCACCACCATGTTGTTTCCATGATCCTAGGTGGACTTCGTAGATGTTTAGTGGCTTTTTAAAGTGATCGGATTTTTTTCTCTTAGCCATCCACTTGCTGTCATTCCACTTATATTCATCATCAAAATAAACAATAGAAGCCGTATTAGGTCGCTGTTCACTATAAAATCCATAAGGATCACTTTTGTCAAAAACTCTACCATCCTCTAAGGTAATTCTGTACTTATACATGCTACCCTGGGTAGCCTCAGGAATATTTATACACCATATACCTTCATGGATATGTTCCATGTAGTGGGCCGATCCCTCCCAATTGTTAAAATCACCGATAACCTGGACACTTTTGACAAAAGGAGCCCATAAAGTAAAGTCGATACCTGTTTGCTGGTTCTGCTTTGCTCTGTGGGCTCCCATAAAATCATAACTGCTAAAATTTTTACCTGCTGTAAATGAGTTAATCTCAAGCTGGTCTAAACTGGGGAATTTCATCATGGAAGTCACCTCTAGTAGTTTCTTGTTATGTTTATTAGTATATAAAATTGTAACATTCTTAAGTGATATTTCTGAGATATTTTGGAAATATAAGTAATTGTTATAAAATTCCAGTTCTTTCTCAATATATATTTTAGCAAAAAAAACTGCCCTTTTCAAGGCAGTTATAATCGAATTGTATGTTAATATAAAACCTCTTAAAACAAGAGGGTGTTTTTATACAGTTTATGCATTTATTTACACAAAATACAAATTTCTACATAATTGTTTATGTCTAACCTATGACTTCTGGTATGATTACCTGATATGCCTCTGGGTAAATCTTCTTTGATAGACGATAAAGCTCGGTAAACATCCTAGGGGACTGATTATCTATAGCATTGTAATCTACTGGATAAAGCTGTGAATTCACTACACTTGCTGTTGTTTTGTACATATCAGCAGTTTTGATAATCTCTGGATCAATATTATCTGCATATAAAACCATATCTGGCTCTAGTGCTATTGCTAGTTCCTGTGGATAATTCCAATTGGTAAACTCTTCCCCCAAATTGGTTATTCCTAGAACATCAAAAAAACTCTGCTCCACTGTATCACCAGTAGCAAGTGTTAACAGAGGTGCTCTCATATACACACCACTTTCTCCTATGGTATTTACATTATTGATAGAGGTTAAATCATCTAACTGCTGCTCATATGCTGTAGTTACTTCCTCTGCCATCTTAGCTCCTGTAATGTTACCATGCATGACTTTCATTATGTCACTGTAATTATCTAGTATCTCTTGGGTGGTCTCTCCATACTCTATAACAACTACATTTATATTTTCGGTATAAAGCTCATCCATATTATCTGCTGTTAAAGGGGCAGACACAAATATAAGCTCTGCACCACTATCTCTTATACCCTTCATATCCAGTGTGAATACATCGCCACACTGCTGATAGTTATAGGTAGGATCGGTTGTATACTGTATACTATTATCTGCTACACCTGTCAGTCTACCTTCAAATCCAAGGGATACTATCATATCGGTCATAGATGGAGATAGAGTTGCAATCTTTGTAGGTTGTTTTTCTATAATAGTATCGCCGATGTACACTGGGTACTCAGGATCTATAATCACTTCCTCTTCTATCACCTCACTACTACATGATGTTAGTAAAACCATTGCCACTCCGGTTATAATAAGGGCTGTATTTTTATATATTTTATTAAAATTAATCATCTGTTAAGTTTATCCTCCTATTTATAATTGTTCCTTTGTAATTTTACCTTTTTTATAGGTTGCTGTCAAATGAAAATTTTTAGGGTTAATTTTGTTATAATGTTATATAAAAAGCTATGTTTTTTTGTGAAACCTATTGACCTTTGTAACTTTTTAAGATAAAATATAAACTGATAAATATTCAAATTAATGGAAGAGGGTTTTCAAGTGAGTTATTATATTAATAGATATTCTAAAACCCCTAATATGGACACTTTACACACAGGTACACTCAAACATTATACTAGCAATAACAATCAGTATCGTCCATATACTCAGTTTAAAATTGCTACTACAGATCAGCAGGTAATTGTTAATTTAGTGACTTTTGAAGCAATATGTCACCACGACAGTGTAATAAAGTTAATTATTGACAAAAACTCTTTATTATCTGTAGAACTATTTGGTGATGGTACTTTTAAAGTATTCATTGATAGTAATGATATAACCTTAAACTGTAATCTACACTTTACTGTTGGTGAAGATTTACAAGGTGTGTTCTGGGGTGGGATAATCACAATCCCTACGGATTTTCTAAAAGGCATTTCCACTGTTAATGGCAATGTGCTTAAATATGGTAACCATACTAATCAGCACCACAGTGGAAGCTACTTTCAGGGTAATCAGTTAGGAGAATTTACAATTATTAATAAGGATTAATAAAAACCCTCCTTATTATATATTATAGGAGGTTGATATACTTTAACTAAATGAGAAATTGAGAAATGATGTAAAGCCACTAACACAGCCTATACCTATCCTATTGCTGTAGTAACAGCTTGGCATAAACTAAGCTATAAGTCTAGTTTATTTGTAGGTCTTATATTTGAGAAGACCTCTAAGTTTGAAAAGAAGTATTGCTTTAATAATTTTTATCTATGGTTATTATCCCCTTCACCTACATATCAGTTAATATAGTTAATTAGTATAGGATTACACTATAAAGACTTTAGGGAGATATGTTTATTAGTA
>CAYJEQ010000027.1:0-30792 GCA_964369235.1 uncultured Oscillospiraceae bacterium
TAACAAAGCTAGAAGTGAATATGCCCAGTGTTTAGGCTGGTTCGGATTAAGGTGTTGGTGGCTTAGATAATCCCCTATTTATCTAAAACTCTATTTATGTTAATTGTTTAGGTGTATTCCCGTTGACAAGGGAATACACCTAATAGAATTTTACCCCATATAGAGCCTGTGTAAATTGTAGGGTGATGTTGAATAATCCTAGCTATTTGTATTTATCACTATATAAACAGCTAGGATAAGGGGATAATCTTAACTATCTGCAACTACGACTAATCCCTGACTTGCAATAGTATAGCTATGTCCACAATTACAGAGAAGATTATCCTTTAACCGACTGCCACAACTACAAACCCAACCTATATGCTTTGCTGGGTTTCCAACAACTAAGCTGTGGTTTTTTACATCGCTGGTAACCACTGCCCCAGCACCTATCATGGCGTAACAGCCAATAGTAACCCCAGCAATAATAGTTGAGTTTGCACCTAGGGAAGCTGACTGCTTTACTAGGGTTTTTTTGTAGTTATTACTGGTTTTAGCGTGTTTTGCTCTAGGGGTTAAATCATTGGTAAATACCACCGAAGGCCCACAGAAAACCCAGTCCATAAGAGTTACTCCACTGTATACCGACACATTGTTTTGTAGCTTTACACCACAGCCTACTACTACATTTTTACCGATGTAGATGTTCTGCCCTAGATTGCAGTTATCCCCTAAGGTAGCGCCACTGTCTATATGACAGAAATGCCATATTTTACAGCCACTACCTATGGATACATTATCCTCAATATAACTACTACTATGTATAAAATACCCCATTAGGTAATGTCAACTCCCATCATATCCATAGTGGAAAAATCATTTAGTGGTAGCTTTATAGGTCGGTTTTCCTTATGGCTTTTGTAGATAGCAAGGATAACCTCCATAGCTTTTCTACCATCACAGCCATCTATTAAAGGTTTACTGCCAGTTGTAATAGCAGTAACCATATCACTGTATAAAGCCTTATGACCATCTCCGTATATATCTGTTATAGAGTGTTTCTCACTAGCCATAATTCTCTTACTACTCTCCCATAAATCTATGGTGTTTAAAGCCTTTCCAGAGATTTTTACACTACCTTCACTGCCGAATACACTTAAGGTTTCCTCAAGATTTTCCTTATATATATTTGTACTGCCTTCTATGGTGGCAAGGGCTCCTGTGGAAAACTTAATTACTGCCATAGCTAAATCCTCAGCCTGAATACTGTGAAATCTTCGTGCAATACTACCCTGAACCCACTGTACTGGGCTATCCATTAACCACAGTAGGGCATCTATTCCGTGGATGGTTTGATTAGTTAGTACCCCACCATCAAACTGCCAACTGCCACGCCATCTATCCATATTATAGTAATCCTCACTGCGATGCCATCTAAGCTTAAGGCTACCATGACTAATTACCCCTAATTCCTTATAGAATAAAGCTTCTTTTAGCTTTGTTATAGTAGGGTTAAATCTATTCTGATGGCATACTGATAGTAGTAAATTTCTATGGCTTGCCATGGATATTAAGCGACTACACTGGTTTAAACACAGTGCCATAGGTTTTTCTATAATTACATGGCTGGAACAGTTAAGGACCTCACTGGCTATGCTATAGTGATTGCCACTAGGGGTGGCTATAGCAGTTAGATAAGGTTTTTCTTTTGTAAGCATTTCCTGATAACTATGGTAGATTTTAGTTTTACCTAGATTGTAAAGCTCTTTTAATTCCTTTGCCCTTATAATATTACTATCGCAGATTGCCACTATCTGTAAATTACATTCCAGTGCTGACAGTATATGTTTAGGGGATATTCTACCACAGCCAATTAAAGCATATTTCATATTAACACACCTTTCTACAGGTTACATCTCCATTATAAAGGATGAACATTACCACAGTGGGGAAGATTATCTAGGGCGTTTCTACTGTCAAAGATTAGCTTGCTATATTTACAAACCATACTGTAATCCAAATTACTATGGGCTGTGGTTATCACCACCATATCATAGCTACATAGCAGTAATGGGGTAAGCTTATCCACCGAATAATACTCTTTATTACCTTTATTAAAGGATTTAACCAAGGGATCAAAATAATCCACACTGCCCTGATAATCCTCTATTAGCTGTAATAGCTTTATAGCTGGGCTTTCTCGGTAGTCAGCGATATTTTCTTTATAAGCAATGCCCAGTAGCAGGATTTTACTGGATTTAATGGATTTTTCATTTTGGTTTAGTAGGGCAGTAATTCTTTCTAGGCAGTACATGGGCATACTGGTATTTATCTCACTGCTACAGCTAAGGATACTACTGTAATGTCCATATTCTAAAGCCTTCCAGCTAAGATAACTAGGATCTACAGGAACACAGTGTCCTCCCACACCTACCCCAGGGTAGAAAGCTGTAAATCCATAGGGTTTAGTTTTGGCTGCCTTAATTACCTGCCATATATCTATGTCCATTAGGTGGCATAGCTTTGCTAGGTCGTTTACTAGGGCAATATTTACCGAACGGTAGCTGTTTTCTAATAGCTTTGCCATTTCGGCAATTTCAGTAGTGGCAACTGGGATTATATCAGCTGTAATAATGGATTTATATAGTAGGGTAATAATATATTTACTGTCACTACAGATACCAGATACTAGTTTAGGGGTGTTAGAGGTGTTGTAGCTTTTATTACTAGGGTCAATTCTCTCAGGTGAAAACCCTAAATAAAAATCCCTACCACAGCTAAGATTAGACCCTTCCTCAAGTAAAGGTAGTATAAGTTCTCGGGTGGTTTTGGGATAGCTGGTACTTTCTAGGACTATAATGGTATTAGGGGTAAGGTGGTTGGCTATGGTTTTACATGCTTTTACAAGGTGGGAGGTATTAGGTTGTCCCCTATTATCTAAGGGAGTAGGTACAGCAATAGCTATAAAATCCATCTGATTAAGCATTGAGAAATCTCCAGTTGCCAGTAGGGATTTTTCACTTACTAAATTAGATAACTCCAAACTATCTACATCATCTATATAGCTTATACTCTTATTGACCATATCTACCCTGTGGCTATCTATGTCAAAGCCAACAGTAGTGTAGCCAGTTTTAGCTAATTCCACAGCTAAAGGTAGTCCCACATATCCCAAACCTATAACAGCAGTTTTTAGGGATTTATTCTCTATTTTATCTATTAATATATCTTTCATTTTACGCCCGTCCTTATATAGTTTATAGTTAATCTTATTAAAGGAAGGCTGGTTATATGCTACAAAATAAAAAAACCACACTGCCATTAACAGTGTGATTATATTTTATGCCTACTTTTTCGCCACTGATGTGGCAACCAAAAGTAATATTATTATTACTGAGTTTTCTTCTCTTTAAAAACCCATAGTCTAGTAAGGAGGAAGTTTATTACCATTGTAAAGGCTGTGGTAATAAGTTTTGCAATTAAATTATTAATCCCCAGATAAACCCCAAAAAAATGCAGTAGTGGTAGGCTTATAATTAAGGTAAGGATATTTGCAATAATAAATTTTACTGTGGTGGGGCTAATAAGGTTATCTTTGGACTTAAATGTCCAGCTACGGTTAATAAGAAAGCTGTTTATTATGCCACAGCTATAAGAAACCACCTGTGACAGATAGATATTTACTCCGAAGATAACTGTTAATAGGGTAAATACACCATAGTCTACTAGGGTATTAAGGACACCGGTTAAAGCGAACTTTATAAAGGTTAGTAGTTCTTTAAGAGTTGATGAGTTCATTATAAGGGATTACCTTTCTGTAAATCTGGGTAATAAAAAATGGGCATAAGCCCAATAAAATGTAAAATACCTTAAAAACCGACAAAATAATTACAGTTTGTCAATAGATAAAATTAAACAAAGTTTTTATAAAAAAACTGTTGACAATTAAGAATATATGTTATATAATTAGAAAATGTATCATCATGGCTAACTATGCATTTTAGTAACATAATTATAGCACATGAAGATACAAAATTCAATGTTTTTTTGCAATTTTTTCGGTATTTTTATCAACGATTTGTAAATGGATTACATTTTTTGTAAAAACAGCAGATATATGAATGGAGTGATTGAGCCTATGGTGAATGTAAAAACTGTTAATCTGGGAAAAAATGTCCGTAAAAGCTATTCTCGTATCAACGAAGTAGTGGACATGCCAAACCTAATTGAGGTGCAGAAAAACTCCTACAAGTGGTTTCTAGAAGAGGGACTTAAGGAAGTGTTTAAAGATGTGTCGGCTATTACTGATTATCAAGGTAATCTGGTATTAGATTTCATCGACTTTAATCTTGAGAGCACACCTAAGTACTCAATAGCCAAGTGTAAGGAGAGAGATGCAACCTACGCGGCTGCACTGAGAGTGCGTGCTAGTCTACACAATAAGGAAACTGGCGAGCTAAAAGAGCAAGACATCTATATGGGTGATTTCCCATTAATGACCGACAGTGGTACTTTTATCATTAACGGTGCAGAGCGTGTTATTGTATCACAGCTAGTTCGTTCTCCAGGGGTGTATTATTCATCCTCTAGAGATAAAGCTGGTAAAGAGCTGTTCGCAGCTACAATTATACCTAACCGTGGTGCTTGGTTAGAGTACGAATCTGATTCTAACAGCATCTTTAGTGTTCGTATTGATAAGAATAGAAAACTTCCTGTTACTACTTTTATCAGAGCTTTAGGTCTTGCTTCCAATGAGGAGATTATTCAGGTAATCGGCGATAGCGAAATGCTAAGAGCAACAATGGAAAAAGACGGCACAAAGAACACCGAAGAAGCACTGCTAGAGGTGTACAGAAAACTTCGTCCAGGTGAGCCACCAACAGTGGAAAGCGCCCAGACACATATTGACGCGCTGTTTTTTGATGCTAGAAGATATGATCTATCTAGAGTTGGTAGATACAAATATAATAAAAAGCTTGCTATTGCAGACAGAATTACTGGTGCAACAGTAACAATGCCAGTTGCTAACCCATTAACAGGTGAGCTACTAGCAGAAGAGGGAGAGGTAATCTCCCGTGCTAAAGCTCTTGAGATTCAAAAATGCGGTGTTGACACTGTGTTTGTAAGAATTGGTGAAGAGGGCGAACTTAAAGTTATGTCCAATGGTATGGTTAACATCAATGACTATGTGTCCTTTGACTGTACAGAATACGGCATTAACGAAATGGTTAGATTCTCCGTACTTTGCGAGATACTAGAATCCTGTGAAGACGAAGCAGCTCTAAGAACAGAAATTGCTAAGAGATGTGATGATCTAATTCCAAAACATATTATTAAAGATGACATCTTCGCTACAGTTAACTACCTATGTGGTCTTGACAATGGCGTAGGTGGCACCGATGATATTGACCATCTAGGTAATAGAAGAATTCGTTCTGTTGGTGAACTACTACAGAACCAGTTTAGAATAGGTTTCTCCAGAATGGAAAGAGTTATTCGTGAAAGAATGGCTACTCAGATTCAGGATATGGAATCTGTAACTCCACAGGCGTTAATTAATATCCGTCCTGTAGTTGCTTCTATTAAAGAATTCTTTGGTTCCTCACCTCTATCCCAGTTTATGGATCAGACAAACCCACTGGCTGAGCTTACTCATAAGAGAAGACTTTCTGCCCTAGGTCCTGGTGGTCTATCAAGAGATAGAGCGGGCTTCGAAGTTCGAGACGTTCACTACAGCCACTACGGCAGAATGTGTCCTATCGAAACACCAGAAGGCCCGAACATCGGTCTAATCTCCTACCTAGCTACCTTTGCACGCATTAACGAGTATGGATTTATTGAAGCACCATACCGTAAAGTAAACAAAGAAACTGGCGTAGTAGAAAACGAGTTTGTTTACATGACAGCTGATGTGGAAGATAATTATGTAGTTGCTCAGGCAAATGAGCTACTTGATGAAGATTCCAAATTCATTAAAAATAAAGTTACTGTTCGTTACAGAGATTCCATTCAGGAAGTTGCCAAGGAAAAGGTTGACTTTATGGATGTATCACCTAAGATGGTGCTTTCTGTTGCGACAGCAATGATTCCTTTCCTAGAAAACGATGACGCCAACCGTGCCCTAATGGGATCTAACATGCAGCGTCAGGCAGTTCCACTACTTAAGACTGAGTCTCCAATTATCGGTACCGGTATGGAGTACAAGGCAGCTGTGGACTCTGGCGTAGTTGTTCTAGCTAAGGACGGTGGTATCGTTGAGAGAGTTTCTGCAACTGAGGTTGCTATTAGAAATCCTCAGGGCGAGCTAGTAATTCACCACTTAATTAAATTCCTTCGTTCCAATCAGGGTACTTGTATTAACCAGCGTCCAATAGTTGAGCTAGGTGAAACAATTACTAAGGGACAGGTAATTGCTGATGGTCCATCTACATCTAACGGTGAAATTTCCCTAGGTAAGAATATGCTAATCGGATTTATGACTTGGGAAGGTTATAACTACGAGGATGCTGTACTAATTAACGAACGCCTTGTTAAGGAAGATGTTTACACATCTATCCATATCGAGGAATACGAAACAGAAGCAAGAGATACAAAGCTAGGCCCAGAAGAAATCACAAGAGACATCCCTAATGTAGGGGATGATGTGCTTAAAAACCTAGACGAAAGAGGAATCATTCGTATTGGTGCTGAGGTGCGCGCTGGTGATATTCTTGTAGGTAAGGTAACACCTAAGGGTGAAACCGAGCTTAATGCAGAAGAAAGACTACTTCGTGCTATCTTCGGTGAGAAGGCTAGAGAAGTAAGAGATACATCCCTAAGAGTTCCTCATGGTGAGTACGGTATCATCGTAGATGTTAAGGTATTTACAAGAGAAAACTCCGACGAGCTATCTCCTGGTGTAAATATGGTAGTTCGCTGTTATATCGCACAGAAGAGAAAGCTGTCTGTTGGGGATAAGATGGCGGGACGCCATGGTAATAAGGGTGTAGTTTCTCGTGTACTACCACAGGAAGATATGCCATACCTACCAGACGGTCGCCCTCTGGATATCGTTCTAAACCCACTAGGGGTTCCATCTCGTATGAACATCGGTCAGGTACTTGAAGTTCATCTAGGTAGAGCTGCTTCCGAGCTAGGTTACAAGGTTATGACACCTGTATTCGATGGCGCTAGAGAAGAAAACATTAGAACAGCACTAACAGAAGCAGGACTGCGTGAAGATGGTAAGACAGTACTATATGATGGTAGAACAGGGGAGCCATTTGACAACCTTGTAACTGTTGGTTATATGTACTTCCTAAAACTTCATCACCTTGTTGATGATAAGATCCATGCTCGTTCCACAGGTCCATATTCACTTGTTACACAGCAGCCTCTGGGTGGTAAAGCTCAGTTTGGTGGTCAGCGTTTTGGTGAGATGGAGGTTTGGGCACTGGAAGCATACGGTGCAGCATACACCCTACAGGAAATTCTAACAGTAAAATCCGATGATATCTCCGGTCGTCTAAAGACTTTCGAAGCTATCGTTAAGGGTAAGAATGTACCTAAGCCTGGTATCCCAGAAGGATTTAAGGTTCTTATTAAAGAGCTACAGTCCCTAAGCTTAGATGTTGTTGTACTGGATAAGGACGACAACCCAATCGATCTAAAGCAGAGCTACGAAGAAGACGAAAATGTTGGAATGGTACCTGCAGATGGTGAGATTGAAGGCTTCTCTGGTGAAATGGTAGAGGTAGCTGATGAAATCGAACAGGGCTTTGAAGTAGAGCATCCAGATTTAGATGATCTAGAAGAGCCTGACTTTATAGACGAAGATGACATCGAAGATTTCCCGATACTTGATCTGGGACTAGGTGACATCATAGATGATGATAATTATTAAGGAAGAAGGGGCGCAATTTGGAGTTTAATGTATTTGAGTCAATTAAAATTGGTCTAGCCTCCCCTGACCAGATTAGAGAATGGTCCTATGGTGAGGTAAAAAAGCCTGAAACCATTAACTATAGATCTTTAAAGCCTGAGAGCGACGGTCTTTTCTGTGAAAAAATCTTTGGTCCTATGAAGGACTGGGAGTGTCACTGTGGAAGATACAAGAGAATTCGCTATAAGGGCAAAGTCTGCGAAAGATGTGGAGTAGAGGTAACTAGAGCTAGAGTTCGTCGTGAGCGTATGGGTCATATCGAGCTAGCAGCACCAGTTTCCCACATTTGGTACTTTAAAGGTACATCTTCAAGAATGGGACTTATCCTAAATATGTCCCAGAGACTTCTTGAGAAGGTACTGTACTTCGCTTCCTATGTAGTAATAGATCCAGGAAGCACAAACCTTAAGAAATATGCTCTGCTTTCTGAAAAAGAATACAGAGATTTAAGAGAAGCTTACGAAGACGAGTTCGAAGCAGGCATGGGTGCTGTAGCAGTTAAGAAACTGCTACAAAACCTAGACCTTGTAGCACTGTCCGAGGAGCTAAAAGAAGAGCTAGAAACAGCAACAGGTCAGAAGAGAACTAAGCTTCTAAAAAGACTTGAAGTTGTTGAAGCATTCAGAACATCTGGCAACAAACCAGAGTGGATGATAATGGATGTAGTTCCAGTAATTCCACCGGACATTCGTCCTATGGTACAGCTAGATGGTGGTAGATTTGCTACTAGTGACCTTAATGACCTATACAGACGAGTTATTAACAGAAATAACCGTCTAAAGAAGCTACTAGAGCTTGGTGCACCTGACATCATCGTTAGAAATGAAAAGAGAATGCTACAGGAAGCTGTAGATGCTCTAATCGATAACGGCCGTCGTGGTAGACCGGTTACAGGTCCAAACAACAGACCTCTAAAATCCCTATCTGATATGCTTAAGGGTAAACAGGGTCGATTCAGACAGAATCTACTTGGTAAGCGTGTTGACTACTCTGGTCGTTCGGTTATCGTTGTAGGTCCTGAGCTTAAGATGTACCAGTGTGGTCTTCCTAAGGAGATGGCACTAGAGCTATTTAAGCCTTTTGTTATGAAGCGTCTTGTTGATCAGAAGGTTGCAGCTAACATTAAGAGTGCAAGAAAGATGGTAGAGCGTGCATCTGTTAAGGATGTATGGGATGCTCTTGAGATTGTAATCAAGGATCACCCCGTTCTACTAAACCGTGCGCCTACACTTCATAGACTTGGTATTCAGGCATTTGAGCCAATACTAGTTGAAGGTAAAGCTCTAAAACTTCATCCACTGGTTTGTACAGCTTACAATGCTGACTTTGACGGTGACCAGATGGCTGTCCATGTGCCTCTATCAGCAGAAGCACAGGCAGAAGCAAGATTTTTAATGCTTGCAGCAAATAACCTTCTAAAGCCTTCCGATGGTAAGCCAGTTGCTGTACCTTCTCAGGATATGGTACTTGGTTCTTACTACCTAACAATGGTTCGTGAAGATGAGCCAGGTGCAGGTAAGGTGTTTAGAGACTTTAACGAAGCATTAATGGCATACCACGCAGGTGTTGTAGGCCTACATGCTCCTATTAAAGTTCGTGTAACTAAAGAAATCGGCAGTAAGAAAATCTCTAAGATTATCGATGTTACTGTTGGTAGAATTATATTTAATGATCCAATTCCACAGGATCTAGGATATGTTGATAGAACAGACTCTGAAAAGCAGTTTGATCTAGAAATCTCCTTCCTAGTTCGTAAGAAGCAGCTAAGTAATATTATTGAGAAGTGTATCAGAGTTCATGGCACAGCTAAGACTTCTGAAGTTCTTGATAAGGTTAAAGCACAGGGCTTTAAATACTCCACAAGGGGTGCTATTACAGTTGCGGTTGCCGATGCTGTTATTCCTCCACAGAAGAAGGAATACCTAGAGCAGGCAGAAAAGGATATCGAAGGAATTAAGCGTCAGTATGATCGTGGATTTATCTCTGAAGATGTTCGTTACGAGCGCGTAATTAAAACATGGAATGATACCACTCAGAAGGTTAAGGATGCCCTAAATGAAAACTTTGGTGAGCATAACCCAATCTTTATGATGGCGGACTCCGGTGCCCGTGGTTCTATGGACCAGATTCGTCAGCTTGCTGGTATGCGTGGTCTTATTGCCAATACATCTGGTCGAGCAATCGAAATTCCAATCCGTTCTAACTACCGTGAAGGTCTAAATATCCTAGAGTACTTTAACTCCTCTCGAGGAGCGAGAAAGGGTCTAGCAGATACAGCTCTTCGTACAGCTGACTCCGGTTATCTAACAAGAAGACTTGTAGATGTATCACAGGATGTAATTATCCGTGAGGACGACTGTGGTACCTATGAAGGTATCGTAGTTGAGGAAATCACAGATAGTGGCCGTGTAATTGAAGGCGTTGAAGAGCGTCTACAGGGCAGATACCTAACTAACGACTGCATGGATCCTAATACAGGTGCTTTACTTGTATCTAAGGATAAGATGATGGACGAAATAGACGCTAAGAAGATTGTTGACGCAGGTTATACATCTATTAGAATTCGTTCCATCCTAAACTGTGCTGCTAAGGTAGGGGGCTGTGCTAAATGTTACGGCGCTAACCTAGCAAATGGCCAGTCAGTAGCTATTGGTGAAGCAGTTGGTATTATCGCAGCTCAATCTATCGGTGAACCTGGTACACAGCTAACAATGCGTACTTTCCATACTGGTGGTATCGCTTCTGCAAGCGATATTACACAGGGTCTACCTCGTATCGAGGAGCTATTCGAATCTAGAAAGCCTAAAAACGCTGCTGTTATCAGCCATCTTGATGGTGTGGTATCCTTCCAGAAGGATCCTAAGGGTAATGACTTTGTTATCGTTACAAATAACGAAACAGGGGAAGTATTCGAGAAGCAGGTAGTTTACGGTTCTGTTCTAAAGGTTCGTGAAGGCGATAGAGTAGTTAAGGGTGCTCGTATTACTGAAGGTTCTGCTGAGCCTAACGAAATCCTAACAGTACAGGGTGCACTAGCAGTTCAGGATTACCTGATCAGCGAAGTACAGCGTGTATATCGTACTCAGGGGGTTGATATCAACGATAAGCATATCGAAGTTATCGTTCGTCAGATGATGCGTAAGGTTAGAATTTCCGAGCAAGGCGATACTAAGCTAATCCCAGGCTCATTTATTGATAAGTCTGAGTTTAACAAGGTAAACGGCGAGATCGACGCACTTAATGCTGAAGATGGTGGTAGCCGTCAGAAGGCAGAATACCTACCAGTTCTACTGGGTATCACAAAGGCATCTCTAGCAACTGAATCCTTTATGTCTGCAGCTTCCTTCCAGGAAACAACAAGAGTTCTGACTGAAGCAGCTATTAAGGGTAAGGTTGACTACCTACAGGGACTAAAAGAAAATGTTATTATTGGTAAACTTGTTCCAGCTGGTACTGGTACAGTTAACTATGATGCAATTATCCCATCTGGATCTGCAGTTACCCCTCGTGTTGAGGAAGAGGTAGTTGTAGAGGAAGATATGTCTGTAAAGATATAATTAATCTAAGGTAACTTAGTATAATAAAACAGGGCTGCTTTATAGCAGTCCTGTTTTTATCATATGCTAAGTAGTAAAACAAAGACAAGTGATATATAATAGGATAAGTATAAGGAATATAAATAAAAAATAATAAACTTAGTAAAGGACATGATATATATGAACTTTAACGATAATGGGCTTAAGGCATGGCAGGACAATGCTGAGTTTTGGGATTGGCAGATGGGTGATGAGTCAAACTTTTTCCACCGAGATATTGTACGCCCCAGTGTTGATAAGCTACTAGAGATTAACAGTGAGGATTTTGTACTGGACATTGCCTGTGGCAATGGTAACTACTCCCAGTACATAGCAAAACAGGGTGCTAAAGTGGTTGCTTTTGATTATAGTAGCAATATGATTGACCTTGCAATAAAGCGCAGATACGATGTGCTGGATAAAGTGGATTTTAAGGTTTGTGATGCCTCAGACTACAATCAGTTAATGGAGTTAAAGGAAGATAAACCATTTACCAAAGCTGTAGCAAATATGGCTATTATGGATATATCAAATATAGAAACATTATTTAAGGCAGTTTATAATCTATTAGACAGCAAGGGTATATTTGTATTTGCTACCCATCACCCCTGCTTTACCTACGAAGATGGAGATTACTTTACAAGCGCTCTTAACAAAGGTATAGCTATAGAAGGTCAGCCTTCACTACAAAACTACTACCACCGTTCTATTAGTGATATACTAAGCCTTGCCTTTAGCTTAGGGTTTTACCTAGATGGATTTTATGAAGTACCATTTCCACAGGAAAAAACACCTATTGTGATGACAGTAAGGCTAGTAAAGAAATAGTGAAATATTAATTATTATAGCAAATAGCAAAACTAAAACCTCTGGTGATTATATGGTCACCAGAGGTTTTTGGATTTTAACTAGAGTATTTGATAAATAACCGTTTTTGCATGATAATTTAACAGACTAATTTTTAGTTTCGATAAATTTCTTAGCTACCTTAATCTGCCACTCTTTAACATGGGATTTACGGTATTTATTAGAGGCAATCTTATAAATGTCAGCCTTAGTAGGGTAAGGTAGTATCACATCGTAAAAATCAGTAATATTAAGCTTTGCACTAATGGCAAGAGCGCCTACAGCTATAAGCTCCCCAGCGTTATTACCAACTATTGTGGCGCCAAGTATACGACCTTTTTTATCAATGATAAGTTTTAAAAAACCATCATACTCATCCTCTGCCCTAGAACGGTCATTCTCTGTAAGTGGTGCAAAGATAATCTCACAATCTGGGTAATCGGCAATAGCTTCTTTAGAACTTAGACCAACATGAGCTACCTCGGGGCTAGTATATGTACACCAGGTAATCTTAGAATAATCAGGGGATTTACCTAAACCAAATAAAGCGTTCTGTACCACAACACCAGCCTGATATCCAGCCATATGGGTAAACTGATAAGGGCCGGTTGCATCACCACAAACATAGATGCTTTTTACATCAGTTTGTAGTTTATCATTAACGATAATTGATCCATTAGGCTTAGTTTTTATGCCTACAGCCTCAAGGTTTAGGCCCTGTGTAGAAGGTCGTCTACCTAGGCTAACCAGCAGGGCATCGCCAGTAATAAGCTCCTCAATACCATCTTTTTCAATTACAACAGTTGTTATGCCCTCCTTTTGAGAAACTGCTATAACCTTAGAGGAGAGAACAAAGTTTACACCGTCTTTAGTAAGTTTCTTTAGCATAATATCCCCAACTTCTTCTTCGTCTTTACCAAAGATTGAAGGGGAACGGTCTATAATGGTTACACCACTGCCCATAGAGGCAAATGCCTGTCCTAACTCCAGTCCAATAGGCCCAGCACCTAGGACGATTAATTTCTTAGGACGGTAGCCAATTTTAAAAATATTATGGTTGGTGTAGTATTCACATTCAGCAAGCCCATCTATAGGAGGAACAAAAGCAGTTGAACCAGTGGCGATTACAATGTTTTTTGCTGTGTACTGGGTATCACCAGCAAGTATAGTATGGTCATCAACCAAACTACCATGTGCCTGTACCACATCAACCCCAAGGCCTGTAAATCTCTCCACAGAATCATGGGGGGCAATAGAATCAATTACCGACTGAACATAGTCAGTAACAACCTTCATATTAAAATCTTTATCATCTACCTTAATACCAAATACATCGGCGTTTCTAGCAGACTTTACTATATGGGAGGCATGAAGGATACTTTTACTGGGAACACAGCCATAGTTAAGGCAGTCCCCACCCATTAGTGAGTTTTCTACAAGTAGTACCTTAGCCCCTAAAGTTGCACTGGCTGAGGCTACTACCAAACCACCACTGCCACCACCAATTACTGCAATATCATAATTATATTTCATGATCTAACCTCCTATTCTACTGTAAATCCACAAAATTAGCAGATCCAAAATCCTCAGCATATGCCTCACACCAGATGGACACAGCATCAAAGGCTACATCCTCTTCAATGGTGTAATTAAGAGTAGCATCGGTGAAAGCTCCTTCTAATTTAGGGCTTACTATTAAAGTTCGCTGGAACACACCATTATTATCATAATTACCTAAGGCGATGTAAACATCAGGCGCCCTGCCATCAAAATTAAAGCTTAGCACTTCAATGGTATTATCGCTATATAGGTTTACAGTAGCCGAGGAATTATGGGATCCTCCAGTAATTGTTGCTGTGTGGGAAAGAGTTACCTGTTCTTCACTGGTTTCAGCCATAACTTCATTAGAAGCCTCTACAGTAGGCTCTAAAGTAGGCTGGGGGGTAGCTGTAACAGCTGAGGTTTCCACAGGTGGAGAGCTGGTAGCTGGGGGCGTTTCGCCAGCCTTAGTACATGAAACTAATAGTACCATTGCAACTGCAAATACAATAAATTTTTTCATAACTTTGACCATTCCTTTTAATTAATATAGGTGTTTAAGGCTTTTGTATAGCTGTATTTTAAACTAAAGCCTAAAACTTAACTAACCTTTTATAAACAGACATAGTAACTATAATTATATAAGGATATTGTAAAGATAATATAGAAATAAGTGGTGCAGTGATATAGTTAACTTAGATTTATTATATCAAGCTAACATTATAAAAACAAGGCTTATATAGTGATTTTACATAAAATTCATATATAATATTTATATTTTGTTATGATATTTTAATGAATAATACAGGGGTTATAAGTAAATATCTAAAAATCATATAAATACATTATATATAATTGGATATAGTAGTAAACTCATAATAAGTATTACATAAAAAATTAAAAATGACATTTAAAATTTTATAAAAATCATTTAATTTACTATGGTAATATATCAGTTTATTATCTTACAAATAAAAATAAGACATAAGTCCTTTAAAATAAAGATTTGTTGTAAAATCTAAGCAATGATTTATAAAAAATAATTTTAAAAAAGAAATTTACCATAATTGATTTTGCAAAATTGATTGAAATCTATGGTAAATTTATATCTATTTCCCATATTTTGCTCTACTTTTTTGTGCTAATAAATGAAATTGATAAAGTAATATATATTAATGCAGAAAAAACATTGTAATAGATTGTAAATTGTACTATGATATTAACATGTTTGATTTAATAAGGTCATAGTCTATTTACAAAATGTCTAGTATTTTACAATGTAGTCAACTGATTTTATGAACAAATCCTAGAAGTACCTTTGAAAGGACGGTCACAGAATGATTAAATACATTTGGAAAAGGTTATTAATGCTTATTCCTGTACTATTGGGAGTTACATTTATAGTATTTTTTATAATGGCACTAGGCCCAAGCCCCGCAGCAGTAATTCTTGGAGATCAGGCCTCAGCAGAATCTTTAGCAATGCTAGAGGAGGAATTAGGCTTTAATGATCCTATACTTGTAAGATACGGAAATTATATGTTTAATCTACTTCAGGGAGATTTAGGTACTTCCTATAAAAACAACCTAGATGTGTGGACACAGGTTTGGGAGAAGTTCCCTAATACAGCAATTCTGGCTGTAGCTGGTATTGTAGTGGCAATAATAATAGGTATACCAGTAGGTATACTTTCAGCAAAAAAACAGTACACAATTACCGATAATGTAACCATGATTGGGGCGCTTATTGGCGTTGCTATGCCAAACTTTTGGTTTGGTTTAATATTAGTATTAATATTTGCCCTAGGACTGGGGTGGTTGCCATCACAGGGTATGAATACCGATAGCTTAGTAGATTTATTAAAGAGCCTTGTAATGCCTGCACTTACTCTAGGTACAGGATGTGCGGCTATGATTACCCGTATGACAAGATCATCAATGCTTGAAGTTATCCGTCAGGATTATATAAGCACAGCACGAGCTAAGGGTATATCTGAGAAAGATGTTACCAACAAGCACATGCTAAAAAATGCCCTAATACCAATTGTAACTGCAATAGGTTTACAATTTGGTACACTACTAGGTGGTGCAATGCTTACTGAAACTGTATTCTCATGGCCAGGGCTAGGACGTTTAATGGTAGACTCCATTAAAACAAAGGATATACCTATGGTACTAGGTACAGTAATTTTCTTAGCAATCATGTTCTCTATTGTTAATCTATGTGTGGATATTCTCTATGCTTTTATAGATCCTCGCATCAAATCACAATACAAAAAAGCTAAGTAGGGGGTAACACAATGACAAGAAAAAAGATGGAAATGGCAGGCGCGGTAGAAAGTCGCTCCCAGCTACAGGAAGTCTGGAGAAGATTTAAAAAGAATAAAATGGCAATGGCGGGTCTTTACTTTCTGGTTTTTCTAGTAATCGTATCATTAGGAACTATAGTAATAGATATTGTTACACAGAATGGATTTTATGAAGGTAATGTAATTAAACAGGATCTTAAAAGTAAACTAGGGGCACCTAGTCTCGCCCATCCATTTGGTTATGATGAATTTGGACGAGATATGCTACTGCGTATGGCATGGGGTACAAGATACTCGCTATTTATGGGGGTTATCGCTATTGCATTTTCTACAATACTAGGTGGTACACTGGGATCTATTGCTGGTTTTTACGGCAATAAGATAGATAATGTAATTATGAGATTTATGGATATACTTCTAGCTATACCATCAATGCTACTTGCTATTGCTATAGTAGGTGCATTAGGCCCTAGTGAGTTTAATCTGCTTCTTGCTATTGCAATATCATATATTCCTACATTTGCTAGAACAGTTCGTGCAGCTGTACTTACCGTTCGTGAGCAGGAATATATCGAGTCAGCAAGAGCCCTAGGATGTGAGGACTCAAGAATTATTCTAAAATACATACTGCCAAATGCAATGGCACCTATTATAGTTCAGGCTACACTGGGGGTTGCAGGGGCGATTTTGTCCATAGCAGGTCTATCCTTCTTAGGACTAGGGATACAGCCTCCTACACCTGAGTGGGGCTCCATGCTTTCTAATGCTCGTACATATATGCGTGATTCATGGCATATTACTCTTGTGCCGGGTATGGGGATAATGCTAACAATTTTAGCACTTAACCTAATGGGTGATGGTCTGAGAGATGCTCTAGACCCTCGTCTGAAAAACTAGCAGAGTTAGACTAATTAGAGAGGGAGTACATAAAATGTCCGAAAATAATAAACCACTATTACAGATACAAAATCTATCGGTAGAATACAGAACTGACGAAGGTGTTGTAGCTGCTGTAAGCAGTGTAGATCTAGATATATTCACTGGTAAGACCCTAGGACTAGTAGGAGAAACAGGTGCTGGTAAAACAACCCTAGCAAGAAGTATCATGGGACTAATACCAAAGCCACCAGGAGAGATAATATCCGGCAGTATAGTGTATGATGATAAGGATCTTATCACCGTAGATGATACTACTATGAGATCCATAAGAGGGGCTCATATTTCTATGATTTTTCAGGATCCTATGACCAGTCTTAACCCTGTTATGACTGTAGGTGACCAGATTATGGAGGTAATACTACAGCACAATAAAGGCATTAGTAAAGAAGATGCCAATAAAAAGGTTTGTGAGATGTTAGAGCTTGTAGATATAGTATCTTCACGAGCAGGGGATTACCCACATCAGTTTTCAGGTGGTATGAAACAGCGAGTTATTATCGCTATTGCTCTAGCCTGTAATCCTAAACTGCTTATAGCTGATGAGCCAACAACAGCCCTTGATGTAACAATACAGGCACAGGTTCTAGAAACTATAAGAGATCTTAAGGCTAAAACCAACACATCAATGTTACTAATTACCCATGACTTAGGTGTGGTAGCGCAAAACTGTGATGATGTGGCAATTATATATGCTGGTGAGATTGTAGAGATAGGAACAGTGAGAGAGGTGTTTAAAAATCCTACTCATCCCTATACAATAGGGTTATTTGGATCTATACCAAATCTTACAGTTAATGTAAAAAGACTAACCCCAGTAGATGGGCTAATGCCTGATCCTACTAATTTGCCAGAAGGGTGTAAATTTCATCCTAGATGTCCTAGAGCAACAGAGGAGTGCAAAGTAGCAATCCCTGAGATTATCTCCCTGGAGGGTACACATAAAGTTCGTTGTATCCACAGTAAGGCAAATAAAACAGCAGGGGGTGAAAGCTAATGTCAGAGATTAAAAAAGACATACTAACGGTAAATGGTTTAAAAAAGTATTTTGATACACCGGGAGGAAAGCTTCACGCTGTAGATGATATAAACTTTACTATTAAAGAAGGTGAAACCCTAGGTATTGTAGGGGAGTCCGGTTGTGGTAAATCCACTACAGGTAGAGCTATACTAAGATTACATGAGCCTACAGCAGGTGAGGTAATCTTTAATGGTGAGAATATCCTAAACTACGATAAAGCTCAGATGAAAAATCTTCGTAAGGAGATGCAGATAATATTTCAGGATCCATTTGCTTCTCTTAATCCTCGTATGACTGTATCAGAAGCTATTATGGAGCCACTTATTGTTCATGGCATATATGATAAGAAGGATACAGATACCCTAAGAAAAAAAGCCCTAGAATTAATGGAACTAGTAGGTCTTGCAAATAGACTGGTAAATACCTATCCCCATGAGTTAGATGGTGGACGCCGTCAGAGAATAGGTATAGCTAGAGCCTTGGCACTTAATCCTAAATTTATTGTATGTGATGAGCCAGTATCAGCCCTAGATGTATCCATTCAGGCACAGATACTTAATCTGATGCAGGATTTACAGGAAGAGTTTGGACTTACATATATGTTTATTACCCATGATTTATCGGTAGTAAAGCATTTCTCTAATCATATAGGGGTAATGTATCTGGGCCAGATGGTTGAAAAATGTAGCTCAGAACAGTTATTTAGAAATCCTCGTCATCCATATACAAAAGCTCTATTATCGGCTATACCAGTACCAGATCCAGATTATCCATTAGAGAGGATCATGATGAAAGGCGAGCTAACCAGCCCAATTAACCCAGAGCCGGGCTGTAGATTTGCCAAAAGATGCCCTATGGCACAGCCAGAGTGTTTTACCACTGTACAGCAACTTGTAGAGGTGGAAGAAGGACATTTTGTTGCCTGTGGGCTAGTTACCAAGTAAGGTAACATATATTAGCATAAAGCTTAGGCTTTATATAAAAATTAAAATCAGGGTAGATGTTATATAAGTTGACAAAATACTTAATACATTATACCTAAAGAAAGTAGGGTAAACAGATGAAAAAGATCATGGCATTACTTCTTGCAGCTTCCATGCTTAGCTTAGCAGCATGTGGCTCAAGCGAACCAAGTTCCACAGCGACTGATAGCGGATCCGCAAGCACTGGTGGAGATAGCTCCCAGACAGCAGAAGGCACAACCTACAAAGATACACTAATTTGGGGACAGGGTGCTGATATTACAAGTATCGACCCACACCAAGGTAAAGAAACAACAGCTGTACAGGTAACAAAGCATATTTTTGATACACTATTTGTAGTAAACGAAGCTGGTGACATCGAAGGTCTACTATGTGAAAGCTGGACACAGGACGATGATGTTACTTATACATTTAAAATTCGTCAGGGTGTAAAATTCCACGATGGTAGTGATATGACAGCAGAAGATGTTAAATACTCTCTAGACAGAGCTATTGCATCCTCTTCCGTATCCTATATTGTTGACTTTATCGACACTGTAGAGGTAATTGATGAGTACACAGTTAAGGTAACACTAGACGCACCATATGCACCAGCTCTAAGAAACCTAGCTGTTCCATACTCTGCAATTATCCCAAGTGAAACAGGCGATGCAACAGGTGAGGCATATGTGCCAATCGGTACAGGTCCTTACCAGTTTGTTGAATGGAAACAGGGTGATAGTGCTACACTAAAAGCTAATCCTGATTACTTCCGTGGAGCACCTCTAACCGAAAATATTATTATGAAGGTTATTCCAGAAGCATCTCAGAGAACAATCGCACTGGAAACAGGCGAGATTGATCTATCCTATGATATCCTTCCTAATGACCTAACAAAGGTAGAGGAAAATTCTGAATTAGTACTACACAATATCCCTTCATATACTACATTCTATATGTCTATGAATATGAATAATGCACCGTTTGACAATCAGCTAGTGCGTCAGGCAGTAAACCACGCTATTGATCGTCAGGCTATTGTTGATTATGTAGCATATGGCGCTGGTGCTCCAGCTGACTCCATTATCGCTCCTGGTGTATATGGTTACTACAGCACAGGCGTGTATGAGTACAGCCCAGAAAAAGCTAAGGAACTACTTGCAGAAGCTGGTTATGCTGATGGTTTTAAAACAACTCTATATGTAAATGATAATCAGGCTCGTATAGAAGTGTGCCAGGCAATTCAGGGTATGCTAATGGAAGTTGGTATCGAAGCAGAAATCATCGTAGAAGAGTTTGGTACATTTATTAACACAACAACTACAGGTACCCATGATATGGCTTACTTTGGTTGGGTAACATCTACAATTGATGCTGACTACACATACTACTCTGTTATCCACTCCACACAGCAGGGTTCTCCTGGTAACAGAACATTTATTGCTGATCCAGCAGCTGATGCTCTAATCGAAACAGGTAGATCTAGCACAGAAGATGCAACAAGACAAAAAGCATACGAAGATCTAGCAGTGCTACTACATGATACAGCAAACAATGCTCCAATTATCTACACAGGTATGACAGTTGGTGCAAATGCTAAGGTAGAAGGATTTGTAACTGATCCAATCGGATACCACTACCTAAAAGATGTAAGAGTTGCTGAGTAATAAGAAAATTATTATTATACATAAAAGTATATAATTTATCACTTTACCCTCGCCTTAGGCGGGGGTAAAGTGATAGTAAAATGGATATTAAAGATAGCTTTAGTAATAGTTTATTGACATTAGGTAATTCTATAGTAAAATATATTTATATGAGTTTTAGAAAGGTAGGAGTAAAATATGCGTTTAGCAAATATGTCCTGGATTCATGCAGAGGAGTATTTTAAGAATAATGATACTGTAATTATAGCAGTAGGAAGTATTGAGTCCCATGGTAGACATCTACCACTGGGTACAGATACACTAATACCAGATAGAATACTAGAGTTAATTGAAGCCCAAAATGATAAAATAATGATCTGCCCAACTATACCTTATGGTGCAACAGATTCCTTTATGGGGTTTCCTGGTACAGTAAGCTTAGGCACTGATGTACTATATCAGGTACTAGAGAAGGTTGTAATGGGTATGTATAAGCATGGTGCGAGAAAATTCATTATCCTAAACGGACATGGTGGCAATATTAAAACCATTGAAAAAGTAGGTCTCCTAGTTGAGGAAAAAGGTGGACTGCTAGCTTGTCTAAACTGGTGGTTAATGGCTTGGGATATGAAAGCTGAGTGGAAAGGTGGCCACGGTGGCGCCGAGGAAACAGCAGGGGTAATGGGTGTGGATCCATCTCTAGTGCTTACTGAAGAAATTGGTGGAGAGCTAGAGTTCTTCCATCTATCTGATAGTATGCAGACTACAGGGTTTAATACAGTAAATTATAAGGGTGTTCATGTTAATATTATTAGAAAGGTAGATAGTATTAATAATAATGGTTGGATTGGCCCTGATCATCCTTCTAAGGCAACTGTAGAATGGGGAGTTGAGATGTTACAAACCTCAGCAGACTATATCAGCGATTTTGCTAATGAGTTTAGTAAGCTTAATCTAGGTTAATTAAACAATACAGGGGATATCCATGTAAAACCAGTGGATATTCCCTGTATAATCTTCTCTGTAAACTTTGTTGGGGCTTTAATGTAGTGAGGTTTGATAAGTTTAGATTAGTTATATTTTGCTTATAAAAAGATATAGTTTATAGGGATAGGAGTGTAATATGTTAGAAGTGTGTTTTAGTGACTCTGTAAAAGGTGCAATATCATATGCACAACACTGTAATAGTAACAGTGCAGGTGCAATTGGAGTAATTACAGATAAAAAAGGTATTTTTGCTTTTTTTGAAAAGAGAAGAGCAGTAAAGGAATATAAAAAAAGAAAAAAGGAACTACAAAAAATTGCTGTACCACTAGGTGGGAAAAGAGAAGATATTATAGGTATTTCTTTTGATTTATCACAAGATGATATAAGCTCAGAGATTTGTTTGGAGAACTGTCCACGAAAAGATTTTATACGATCTATATATTCTTTTGATAGACATAATATAGGTATAGATATGGAAGAATCTATAGGTGAATTTTGGAGTAATTGTATAGATGATTTAGAAAAAATAAAATCATATCCACCAGAAATACGAGTTTGGTTAGATAGTACACCAGAGGCTCAATGTGGCCTGCTATTTCTTGCAGATTTATTAAAAGAAAGTCAAACTGTAATTCATATAGTAGAGCTACCAAAGCAAATAGTAAGAGAAGATAATACCATTATAGAATATAGAGGTTGGGGAGAGATAGAGCCAGAGCGATATGGAACATTTATAAATGGACAAAGGGTGCTTAGTAGAAAAAATATTTTAGACTTAGCTAACAGATGGCAACAATTAAAATCAGAAAATTCCCCACTGAGAGTAATAGAAAATGGCTTGATAATTAGCGCTGATATAAACTATTATGATGATCTTATCAGAAAAGAGTTTCCAAAAGATAGTTGTGGAATAGCTTACATTATTGGGCGTGGTTTAGGTAAACAAAAAATTCCAACAGGAGATGTTTTTATTGCAAAGAGGATACAGGAATTTATCAGAGTAGGAGAATTAGAAGTTATTAGTAATTATAATGATGAATTTTATAGTACTATTGTGAAATGCCCTAGATGAATATAATTAGTGAAAATTAAAACTGTTACTTTCAATTATTTTTTGATAGTGACAGTTTTTAGGTTTTATATCAATTGTTAGGGCGACTTCCGTTGTAGGAGATGGATAGGACCCCATATAATTTTACCTAAGTATTTGATAAAGAATTTTTTATAAACTCTACAATGTAAATTTTGATTTTTATAGTCATTTTAACAGAATAATAACAATCTAAAATGTAATATTTTACAAAAAATTCTGCATAAATATTTTTTTAACAAAAGTCTCTTGCATATTATATACGAATGTGGTATACTATCAAATGTACCAAATCGGTATACATTTTATATATTGAATTGATAATAATTTATCAGGAGGATTTTAAAGATGAGCAAGATAGTAGTAGTAGGAGCAAACCACGCAGGTACAGCCTGTATTAACACAATTCTAGATAATTACAAGGATAATGAAGTAGTAGTCTTTGATTCTAACAGTAATATTAGCTTTTTAGGATGTGGGATGGCACTGTGGATTGGTAATCAGATTGATTCAGCAGATGGACTATTCTACTCTAATAAGGAAACTCTAGAGGGTAAAGGCGCAACTGTGCATATGGAAACAAAGGTTTCCTCCATTGATTATGTAAATAAAGTAGTAACAGCTACAGGCAAAGACGGCACAGTATATAATGAAAGCTATGATAAGTTAATTCTAGCAACTGGATCATGGCCAATAGAGCCTAAGCTACCGGGTGCTGATCTTAAAAATGTTCAATATGTAAAACTATACCAGCACGCAGCAGAGGTTATAGAAAAATTAAAAGACAATGAAGGCATTAAAAATGTAACAGTAGTTGGTGCAGGATACATCGGTGTTGAACTGGCAGAAGCTTTCCAGAGATGTGGCAAGAACACCACATTAATAGACATTGCAGAAAACTGCCTATCTAGTTACTATGATGATAATTTTACCCAGAAAATGACCGATGTACTATGTAAGAATGGTGTAAATGTTGAGTTTGGCCAGAGAGTTCTAGAAATAAAGGGTACAGATAAAGTAGAAAAAATCATCACAGACAAAAAAGAAATTGACTGTGATATGGTGGTACTAGCTATTGGATTTATGCCTAATACTGCCCTAGGTAGGGATACACTAGAGGTATATAAAAATGGCGCATACAAGGTTGACCTAAACCAAAAAACCAGCCTAGAAGATGTATATGCAATCGGTGACTGTGCAACAGTATATGATAACTCTATTAAAGATGTTAACTATATAGCCCTAGCTACAAACGCAGTTCGTTCTGGTATTGTAGCAGGACATAATGTATGTGGCACTAAGCTAGATTCTATCGGTGTACAGGGGTCTAATGGTATCTCAATCTATGGCTACAACATGGTGTCTACAGGTATCACACTGTGTAAGGCACTAAACCTAGGTTATGAGGCACTAGTAACAGATTACACAGATAATCAGAAGCCAGAATTTATTAAGGAAAATGAAGAAGTTTCCATTAGAATAGTATACTGTGCTAAAACAAGACGAGTTCTTGGTGCACAGATGGCTTCTTACTATGATCTATCCATGGGTATCCATATGTTCTCCCTAGCAATTCAGGAAGGGGTTACAATCGACAAGCTAAAGCTAATGGATGTATTCTTCCTACCACATTTTAACAAGCCATATAACTACATTACAATGGCAGCTATTACAGCTGAGTAAGATGTAAAGAAGAGTTAATTTACCAATGAGCTACTTGTAAAAAATAAGCAACCACTATCAAAACCTGATAGTGGTTGCTTTGTTTTGTAGCGAGTATAGTTATTGTGGGTATAGGCTATCTTGTTCCCAGCTCAGAGGGTTGTTATGAATGTAATTCCATATTTTTTGGTATTCATTTTCATTTCTAATTATATGGTCATAGTATCGTGATTGCCAAATTTTACGCCCTTTTACATTGTCAAATAAATTAGATTTTTTCGTTGTTATTGATTTGAATGTACATATAATATCACCAATTGTAGGGCAAGGGCTCTGCTCTTGCCGTTGTATTTCAATTATCATATGTATATGATTTGGCATAATAATAAAATTTGAAATTATAATACTGGGGTAGCGTGTTAATAAACCATCAATCTCTTCTCTTATGATGTTTCCCACTGGTGATAGTCGGCAAGAGCAGAGCCCTTGCCCTACAATTTTGCCTAACATACATTCTCGCTTATGGGTACATATGGTCACAAAATATGCACCATTAGAGGAATAATCATAACCTTCTAGTCTGATAGTTTTTCTCTTTGGTAAATCCATATATTCACCTCTATTATTAACTTGGCTGTTAAGATTTACTAAGACTCAATGTTTTAGTGGTTTTTATCACAAAGTGATAAAATTTCAACTGTTTAAGCCCAAAAACAAAACTTGCCTTTGTAAACTTGTGAAAACAAGTTTTCACAGTTTAGTCCCACCAAAAATACCAACAATCAGAATCTGTAAGTATCTCTGATAGAATATCCACAGAGCCTACACCTTGATCAACTATATCAGGGCATAGTAAATACATTTCCTTAGCTAGAAGGTCTGCTTTTTCTTTATCTCTAACTATGGGAGCGATAAACTCTAAGGTGTCACTGCCTATTACCGATGGGGTAGCCCCATGTTTTTCATGCCAGTATTTTGATACAGCCATTAACACTTCGGTATCTGGGCATTCATTCCAACCACCAAAAGGCAGATAGGCAAAAATTTCCCAAGGATTTGACACAGGTACTCTAAGTAGGATAAGCTCTTTTGTTAACCTATCATCATCCTCTGAAAGCTCATCGGTAAATATACTAATATAATCTCTCATGCCAAATACATCGTCATCTACTTCACCAAGCTCTAGGGATTTTAACTCTGGGTCATTATCGAACCTTTCATTAAAATAGCCCTCTCCATCTAGTGGAGAAGTAGCCATAGCATTTTTAATATAATTATTTATAGTATCTCTGTTTATTTCGTTTTCCTCATTATTAAGGTTCATTAGCAGTGTTTCATATAAAGTGTCACTGGGGATAATATATACAGGACGGTATGCCCAGTTAAGGTCGTAGGCATTAACCACCTCATGGTTAAATAGTTTTATTATATCTCCTTCTGTACTGCCCTCAGGTATTATCTTATATTCCAGTCCCAGTAGTTCTATAATATCTTTAGCTGATTCACTAGGCTCTACAGAGTCAGTAAACAGAGTATCCCAAAGAGTAACCCTACTAGGGGTGATGTTCTCCTCAGGTGGCTTACTTTTACCAAAAAGTTTATCAAAAAATCCCATATCAATATTCATTCCTTTCTTGTAGTTTTGTGCGAGTGTTATAATGGTCGAAAAGCACAAAACTTAAGTTTGAAACTTTGTTTCAAACTATCCTCCGATAGTATGTTCATTATATTTAATTATAGTTTAGTTTACTGATTTTTACAAGGATTATTTTCCAGTACATTAGAGAGTAAATGTACTAAAGCTATAAAAACCCCTGTACTTTGATTATCAAAATACAGGGGTGTTAAATTATGCACTAATTGGAGTGTTTTTATTTGATATTCTAGCTTTTTGTAGTAGGATGATTGCAACGATGGCAGCAGCACCGATTAAGTCGGTAACAGAGCCAGGGTAAAGCATTGCAAATCCACCTACAGCTAGGATAACTCGCTCGTAAGGTTTGGTGTTATCTAGTAGATAACCAGTTAGGGCAGAGCCTATACCAATCATACCAAGAACGGAAGTTACTATAACCTGAATCATACCAAATACAGTTACATCTACCAGTATCATCTGTGGGTTTAGTACAAATAGATATGGCACCAAGAAGGCGGCAATGGCAAGCTTGGCGGCAGTGACCCCTGTTTTAAATGGATCAGCCTTAGCAATAGCAGAGCCAGCATAAGCAGCAAGAGCAACTGGAGGTGTAATGTCAGCAACAATACCGAAGTAGAAGCAGAACATATGAGCTGCCAGAGCAGGTATGCCCATTCCTACAAGGATTGGAGCAGCAATTGTAGAAGTGATTAGGTAGTTAGCTGTAGTAGGTACACCCATACCTAGAATAATAGAGGTAATCATTGCAAAGAACAGGGTAGGAAGTAGTAGTCCACCAGTTAGGGTAGTTAGACCTTCACCGATTTTCAGCCCTAGACCTGTTAAGGTTACCATACCTACAATAATACCAGCAACTGCACATGCACAGGCTACGGATACTATATTTCTTGCAGCGTTAATATATGCTTCCCATAGTACAATAGGTTTAATACGGGTGGATTTTTTAAAGAAAGGTACAATAATACAGGTTAGTATACCGTATAAAGCAGCTCTAGTAGTGGAGAAACCAGCTATTAGGAAGGCTACTATAGATACTAGTGGTAGTATTAGGTGACCACGCTCTAACATTAGTTTACCAGCCTTTGGTAGCTGATCTTTTGGGATACCTTTAAGTCCCAGACGCTTAGCTTCTAGATGTACCATTACCCAGATACCAGTAAAGTAAAGGATGGCAGGTACAACAGCAGCTTTAGCAACATCTAGGTAGGGTTCACCAACAGCCTCTGCAATTAGGAAGGCAGCAGCACCCATAATAGGAGGCATTATCTGACCACCAGTAGAGGAGGCAGCTTCAACAGCTCCAGCGAATTCCCCTTTATAACCTAGGGATTTCATTAGTGGAATTGTGAAAGATCCTGTGGAAACAGTATTAGCAACTGAGGAGCCAGAAACTGTACCCTGTAGTGCAGAGGACAGTACAGCAACTTTAGCAGGGCCACCAGCAGCCCAACCAGCAATAGCATTAGCTATGTCGATAAAGAACTGACCGATACCTGTTTTTTCTAAGAAGGCACCAAACATTATAAACAGGAAGATAAAGGTAGAACAAACAGCAATAGGTGAGCCTATAATACCTTCAGTTGTGTAGAATAGATGGGTAATAATTCTCTCTACAGAATATCCTCTATGTCGTAGGAAGGAAGGCATAAAGGAGCCAAAATGAGCATAGAGCATAAATACCGTTGCAATTAATACAATGGGGATACCAACAACACGACGGCAGGCTTCCATAATTATTAAAATAGCAATAGCACCTAGAATTTCGTCGGTAACAGTAAAAGCACCAGCACGATTTTGTAGGGCTGTAAAGTTGTAGATACAGTAGGAGATTACCCCTACAAAGGCAATAGCGCAGATACCATCTAAAGGATTAATCTTATCTTTTCTGCCTTTATTTGTAGCTGGGTATAGTATGTAGGCGAGAGCAATAGCAAAGCCTAGATGGATGTATCTTACCTGTTGCTGTGGCACTCTACTGGTAATAGAGGCGTATAGCTGGAATGTTGTAAAACAGGCAAGAAGAATAGTTAGTAAGGTGTTTTGTATCCCTGTAAAAGATCGCACATTGCTTTCCTTGTCTAAGGAGGCTAGGTCTATATCTTCTGGGGCAACTTGTTTCTTTTTAAATAACATAAAATCTTCCTTTCTTGTGATTTATAGCTTTTTAAGGATTATGTCAATAAGGCTACGACGACTAACTGATAGTGTAAAGGGCTCTCTAGGATATAGATTACCTACTTCTACTATATGATCATTATAGATGAATTTATGCTGTGCCACATTTCCACCTATATAACCAATACTTTCCTGCCAGTTAGTAGGAAAATCCAGTACAAAGTAGCCATCTTCTAGTCTAAAATTCATATCTGCCGTATCAGCATAGATATCTAGCATACCAGCACCATATCCTTGGAAATATCCTTTGCTCATGGATATTAGCTGGTTATCTGTGTCAAAAATATATTCTTCCTTAACATCGCCTTTGTTGACGGAATGTTTAAAGGTCACCTGACAGGTAGGCTCGGTAATAATAGCTTCATAAATAATATCCTCACCAGAGGATAGCAGTATACTTGCAGGGACAATTGGTAAGTTTAGCACTGCTATTATAACTGTGGCGAGTAAGAAAAATCCTACTCGCCACAACTTATTGTTAAATGGTTTTTTAGAGTTTATAGACATTTTACTGTGGAACTTCTATGCCCATTTCTGTAAAGTATTTAGCAGCACCTGGATGTACATTACCAGGAACGATACCCTGCATAGCGTCCTCTAGTGATACTTCAAGACCTTTAGCATGAGCCTGGCCTAGAGAATCAAGGTTTTCAAATAGCGCTTTTGTTAGATAGTAAACATCATCTTCGCTTAGCTCAGCTCTTGCAATAAGAACAGCCTTAACAGCTAGTGTACTACCATCTTCTTCCATGCCCTGATATGTTCCAGCAGGAACTGTATGCTCAGCATAGAAAGGATATTTCTCGATGATTGCAGCTCTTTCTGCATCACCTAGGGAGATTAGCTTAACAGGTTTGCTTACAGATAGCTCAGTAATAGCAGAGTTCGGTACACCAGCAACGATAAATGCTGCAGAGATGGAACCGTCCTGTAGAGCTGTACCAGATTCAGCAAAAGATAGGAATCTTTCGTCGATCATTTCGTAATCAATACCGTATGCTTCTAGGAACTGACGAGCATTAATCTCGGTACCAGAACCAGCAGCACCAACGGAAACAGCCTTGCCTTCTAGGTCAGCAATAGAGTTAATGGACATATCTGTTGTTACTAGGTGAACAACCTCTGGATATAGGGAAGCAACTGCATAAACATTGTCAACTACACCTGTTTCAGCAAAGTTATTAATACCCTCGATAGCATAACTTAGGATATCTGTCTGAACAATACCTAGATCAGCATCACCGGACTGTAGTAGACGAACATTTTCCACAGAAGCACCAGTAGCCTGTGCAGTAATATTAGAGCCAGTACCTGTGTTCATAGTTGCAGCAATTGCACCACCGAATGGATAGTAAGTACCACTTGTACCACCAGTAGCCAGAATTAAATCTGCATCAACTGTGTCGCCACCTGCTGCTGGAGCAGTGCTGTCTGCCTGTGAGGTTTCACCTGATGGTGTAGATGATTCTGTTGGAGCAGGCTCGGAAGTACATCCAACCACTGTTACCATTGCTGTAGCCAGCAAAAACGCTAATAACTTCTTCATTATAAAGTTCCTCCTATTTGTTTTAATTATATCTTTAAAATAGAGTTTCCTCTATTTAAAAGCTGGTGTTTGGTATTTTACATAAGCAAAGCATTATATTTTATACTGAATATAATATTTATATAGGTCAGGTGGGAGTATATCCTCTAGTTCCTTTAGTGAAATATCAAAATATAATACAAAATCATACACTGTTTGCTTATTTTTATCACTGGTTTTTAGCCAATCTTTGTATTCTGTATAACCTACATATTTGATTAAACTAAAATCAATATATAATCCCAGTTTTATTTGGTCACTTATACTTTTAATAGTAGGTTTATATTTTATGTAAGTATCATAAAGTTTATCTCCGCCTAAGATGCCTTGTAGCTCCTTATCTGAAATATCAAAATCGTATAATAAATAATGGATAGTTTGATTTTCTTTAGCTGTATTATTAAGCCAGTTCTGAAAATCTCCCTCACCTATATACTCTATAATACGGGTATCAATTAGGCTATCAGGGGTTAATTTTACTGATGGAAGTGTATTATATGAAAAATCAGAGTAGAGTTTATATATATCCTCACCTACTATTCTTTCAAGTTCTTCCTCATCTATATTAAAATCATAGAGAAAGTCATGAAGGGTTCTTTGGGTGGAATTATTACTATACCATTCTCCAAATTTATCAAAGCCTAATATCAATATAGGTATTATGGGCTAAACTATTATAAACTGGCTCAATATAAAATTCGTATTTTAGATAGTTTTCATATACATCACTAGGCAGAAAATCTTTTAGCTGTGAAACTACAATATGATTTTCCCTTAGTAAATTATATAGATTATTAGGTGTAGAATTAAAAAGACTATCTACATCATCACTATATCCATTTACTTCTAAATACTCAACAAGATTAATATGAATAAATTCTCCCTTTTCAAAACTACTGATTA
>CAYJEQ010000028.1:0-30348 GCA_964369235.1 uncultured Oscillospiraceae bacterium
TGATTATTTTAACATGTCTATTGAGGAAATTTTTATCTACAAAAGAAGATAATATATTTATTAAAGAAAGAAGGTATTTAAGTTTGAAAATAAAATTTTCAAACCGCAAGTTTTGAGGCTTTTCACTCAAAGTTAGTGAAATTTTGCTAATGCTAGTTTACTAGCAATGCAAAACCGCCTAAAACATTGCAAACTCAAAGAAAGAAATGGTCATATCTATGAAAAAGAATCTAGTTTATGGAATATTATATCTTACAGCTGGTATATTATTTATAGGGATGTGTTTTATATTCCCCCATATCAGTTTATTTGCTGGATTTGCTGGCGCTACCATCGGCCCTGGATTACTTATGATTTATAAGCATCACTATTGGTCTAAGCGCCCAGATGAATATGTAGAAAAACTAGAATCAGATAATATCGAGCTTCACGATGAAAGAAAAGAAATGGTTAGAGGTAAAACCTTTAGAGTTACTACCCTTATTAACTGGACTATGATGTCTTTGATTATTGTTACTATAGCTTTTTTAGGGCAGTTTGGTATTATCCCTAAAGATTTTTCAAACTATATAGTATGGGGAATTTCTGCATATTGGTTTGTAAATATCATTATCCTACAGTTAGTTTATAAACACTTTGATAATAAGTACTAACATTATATAAGTAGAGGCTATGTGATAAAACTCACATAGCCTCAGACTGTCAAAAAACCAACAAACGCAAAATCAACTACAAAGCATGTAGAAAATTTTGCTTGCTGTGTCGCTATTAACTTTCAAATGGCATTCATATACCTTTGTATTACTCACTTATTTGCAAGTTAAGCTCCTTGCATTGTAGATTTTTTGATACTCTGTCAGTGTGTTCAAAAAGCAAAGGCTTTTTGACACCCTGGGGCTATGTGATTAAACTCACATAGCCTATATCCCTTTATTTAAAATAATTCTATACTTAAAGTCCCACTAATTTCTTTACTATATAAACCCAGATTCAATCATAGAAACATAATCATTATTCCCTACAATTATATGGTCTACTAGATTTATTTCTAACTTACCTAGGGCAGTAATTAACTCCCTTGTTGTTTTAATATCGGTCATTGAAGGTATAGCAAAACCCGAAGGATGATTATGAGATATAATCACCGATGCAGCATTAACAGCAATTGCCTGTTCTACGATTTTTCTTATAGTTATATTTGTGCTGTTTACTGTGCCTTCGTTAATCATCTTACATAGTAGTGGTTTTTTCTTATTGTCTAGATATAAGGCATATACTACTTCATTACTATGTCCTACAAATTTATTTTTAAAAAACTCACCGGCACTTTTAGTGCTATCAATTATAGTTGTGTCCTTAGTTTCTTCATTTAGATAGTATCTGGCTAGTTTAGGTATCATGCTAATGAGAATTGCTGAATGTTCCCCCATACCTTTAACCTTAATTAATTCTTGGTAAGGTGCTTCTAGCACTGCTTTAAAGGAACCAAATCTATCTAACAACGCATAGGCTATTCCTTTGGTATCTTTTTGTGGTATTCCGTAAAAAAGCAATAGCTCTAACACATGCTGTGGGTCAAAGCTATCTAAACCTTCATTTATATATCGTTTTTTTACACGCTGACGGTGATCTTTCTGATGATTTACAGCCATATTTTAAAGTATTCCTTTCCTTAGGACTTAGGTTATACTAATATACAATATAGATTATTTCATAAAAACTAATTAGGTATATTATACCAAATTTACAACTAATAATAAAGTGTATATTTGACTTTTTAAAAATAAAAGCTATAATTGTCTATATGCACTAAGTCTTAAATGGCTTAATAGCCCATAAAAGACCTCAGTTTAAAAGAAGGAATGATTATAAATGAAAAGCTTTACAATAAAAGATAACGACAGCAATCAGCGTATGGATAAATTCCTAAACAAAGCTGTTCCACTACTGCCTAAAAACCTACTATATAAATACCTAAGAACAAAGCGCATTAAACTAAATGGTAAAAAATGCGAAATATCCACTAGGCTGGAAACTGGTGATATAGTAGAATTATATATTAATGATGAGTTTTTTATAGAAGATGAGAACAGGGTATTTCTATCAGTGCCTTCAGAAATTGATATTGTGTTTGAAGATGATAATATTCTTCTAATTAATAAGCCCATAGGTTTAGTTGTACATGAGGACAATGAAGGCTCCCCAGACACCCTTGTTAATAGAATGTTACACTATCTCTATAAACAAGGTAGCTATAATCCAGAGCTAGAAAACAGCTTTGTTCCAGCATTATGTAATCGTATAGATAGAAACACTCAAGGAATCGTAATAGCAGCCAAAACTGCTACAGCACTAAGGGAATTTAATAAAATCATTAAAGACCGAGAACTTAGTAAAAAATACCTATGTATCGTTCATGGCTCACCTAGTCCTAAAGAAGCTACTTTAAGGGACTTTCATCTTAAGGATAGTGCTACTAACACAGTTAGGATTTTACCTCGTGGCACTAAGGAAACTAAAACTGTTATTACAGCCTATAAAACAATAAAAACTATAGGAGATTTTTCTCTACTTGAGGTTGATTTGTTAACCGGTAGAACCCATCAAATTAGAGCACACCTAGCCTATAAAGGCCACCCTCTACTGGGAGATACCAAATATGGCCATAACCGAGATAACAAAGGCACTGGATATAAATATCAGGCACTATGTGCTTATAAATTAGAATTTAGTATTGGTGATACAACTTCCCCTCTATTCTATCTTAACAATAAGATCTTTACTATTGATAAAATAGACTTTGTAGAGAACTTTAACAGTGGTAGGATTAAAGCCAAATAAAACTAATAATTAAAACAATGACATCTGCTCGCTATTAGTGGGCAGATTTTCTATATAGGCAAATACCTCTTTACTTCCGAGCATAATATTATTGTCCTTGCAGAATTTTTTAATGAGTTTACTTAAATTTTTACTATTAGGACTACCTATGCCATAGGAGGAACCGTATTTAATCATATATTCTCTTTTTAACCCTGGAAAATGCTCATCTAATTTCTTGTAGAAGTATTCCCTATTTCCATACCTTAAGGTCATTCCCATGCCAAAGGTAGCTATACCCTTTACCCCTGCTTCTTTACAGTAATTAAGTATGCCCATCAGGTTTTCTTCACTGTCATTTATCATAGGGAGAATTGGACATAGCCACACTATTGTCGGTATGCCATGTTTATTTAATTCTTTTAATGCCTTAAATCTATTGTAGGTGGTTGTTACATTAGGCTCTACTATTTTGCATAAATCTTCGTCAAAGGTTGTTAGTGTCATCTGTACTACTGCCTTTGTTTTACTATTAATAGATTTTAGTATGTCAATATCTCTTAAAACTAAATCAGATTTAGTAAGCACAGCCACCCCAAACTCGTATCGTTCTATTAACTCTAAAGCTTTTCTCATATTACCTAAGGTTTTCTCTAAAGGCATATAAGGATCAGTCATAGCCCCTGTGGTAATAACACAGGGATTTCTTCTTTTTTTAAGCTCGTTCTCTAATAGCTCTATAGCATTTATCTTTACTTCTATATCCTCAAAATCATAGGTTTTTCCATAACATTCACTTCGTGAGTCGCAGTATATACAGCCATGACTACAGCCGCGATAGATATTCATAGAGTTTTTAGCTGATAGTATGGTTTTTGCAGTAATTTCTTTAATAATAATCCCCTCCTGTATGCTTTATTATAGCATAGGGAACATATATTTGCAAAGCTATTATCCATCATATCTAAGGGCTGTTATAGGATTTAATTTTGATGCTGTTATAGCAGGATATACACCGAATAATCCACCAAATATAATCGCCAGAATTAATATTCTAATGTATTTAAGATAATCTAATGTAAAATCTATCTGAAAAACCACTGTTAAAATATACCCAGTAAATAAAGCTAATAATCCACCTATAATTACACCTATAACCGATAATAACAAGGATTCAAAGAAAAATTCTGCCATTATCATATAATTAGAAGCACCTATGGCTTTTTTTATTCCTATTTCTTTTGTTCGTTCTTTTACGGTAATTAGCATTATTGTCATTATACTAAGCCCAGATACCACCAGAGATATACTTGCTATACCACTGAGAATAGTGGTTATAATAACTAGGATATGTTCCATCTGGTCTGTGTGGCTGGCTATGTTTTGTACCTGATAGATTGGTGATAAACTTTCACCTGTTAATCCTTCTATTAGCTGTTCACTAGCTGTCGTAATATCCACACCTTCATTAAACGTTACTGCTATCTGCCCAAAATTATTCTCGCCTTTCATCTCTAGCATAGTGGTATAGGGCATATATCCAATGTAAGACACAATAGCTGATAACATATTCTGCATAAGCATTCCACCAGAGGATACTACACCTATAACCTCCATGTCTTTGCTTATTCCCTCTACTGTGGCAGTTAGGGTTTTACCTACAATATTCTCACGATTGTAAAAAGCCATAGCAAGTTCCCTATCTACAACACAAACCTGACTATTATTATAGATATCCTGTTCATCTATTAGTCTACCATGTAATAACTCTAGTGAGATTGAGTGTTCTGTGCCTGTACCTACTCCCCACATGGCAACCTTAGCATAGAGATCCCTCATCTCTATATTAGCTATAGCTGTGTTAATAGGTGTAGCTACTTTTACCTGAGGGTTTTGGCTAATTATTTCTAGCTGTTTGGTATATAACTTATTACCATTATCGCTTTCCTCCGATAAACTTATTAGCACCGAACCTAATCCAAAGCTATCAATTTCTTCTGCTACTACATGTATACCTATATCACCAATAATTGTAAGAACACTAACACATAATGCTCCTACTGCAATACCCACTATAGTTAGGATACATCTTGTTTTTGCAATGGATATACTGCGAATACTATTTCTAAAAATGCTTATTATCATCTAATGTCACCCTTTTATTTTATTCTTCACTATCTACTAATATAATATTATCAGAAGACTCTACAGCGCCCCAATTTGAGATAACTAAATCCTTTGCAGTAACCCCTTGAGATACCCATACACCTTCTATATCCTCGGACTGTACCTGTACTGGTGTTTTAACAGGTATACTATTCTGGTAAACATATACATACTCGGTGTTATCCTCATCTTGATTAACACTGTCTATAGGTAGTTTGTAGGTGGTAATATCATCTGAAACTACAATCTTACCTGTCACGGTAAAACCTGATCTTAACTCATCATTATATGGAATATCTACTATTACCTCAACCACAGCATTATCAAGGTTTACATTCTTTGCCACTGGAGATATTGCTGTAATTATACCTCTATAAGACTGATTATTACATTCTATATATGTTTCCATCCCTACCATTACATCTTTGATATCCTGTTGCGACAGTTCTAGCACTGCTTTATACTGGGTTAAATCACTTATTGTAAACATTGCCTCTCCCATATAGTTCATGGCATTTTCTTGTAAATTTATATTAGTAACCGTCCCTGAAAAAGGTGATATTATCTCATCTTCTATATGATATATAACCTGCTCTGTTTGGCTATAGCTTGCATAATTAATTAGTGCTGATATCTGCTGTGTATCTAGATTATATGATTTTCCTATTTCGTAAAGTATGCTTTTATCTGGTAGCTGGGATATTAGCTTTGTTATCTGGGATAAATCAGCTTCTAAAGGAGTAGAGGCAGTTAAAATACTACTGGTTAGTTCTGTATCTATATTAGCAATGACATCTCCTATATTTACATAGTCCCCTATTTCTACTGTAATCTCACTAGGATATACAGGTGTGTTAATATAAATTTCTCTACTGGCTATAGGTGTTATCTTTCCTGTAGCGTAAAGATATGTGGGGGCAGATTTAGCAACTGGAGTAACTAAACTTACCTTATTAGATGAACTTATTAAGTATTCTGGGATGTAATCCACCCCTCCCACAAGTAAAGAGATAATCATTAGTGATAGTATTGTTTTTTTCATAAGCACCTCATTAGATTTAATATTTATACTATATTATTTACAGCTTACAGCATAATAAAACACTCAGGAGATTTATTATTTTTAGTATAGATTTAAAAATAATGGGTAGATTAGTAGTAATTACTACTTTGACTGAGTATATTTGCCAGTAGATACTATTATAGTTATCTAGAAAGGAAGAATTTCATGAATAGTTTTATCCCTTGTGCAGAAAAATGTATACACCAAAAAGAAGGACATTGCCACCTTGAGGATTTAACCCACATCGGTACCAATGCCCATAAAGGATGTATTTATTTTTCTGCTATACTCTAGCTTCCACTAATAATCTTCCAACACTCAGAAAGAGTTCTAACTGGAATTAGCTCTATATCTACATTTAGATTACCTAGTTTACTCATAGAGTGTTTAGGCAGTATACATTTAGTAAAGCCCAGTCGTGAGGCTTCGGTTATTCTCTGCTGAATATGATTAATTGTTCTAATCTCACCAGTTAATCCTACTTCACCAAAGGCAACTATGTCCTGATCTATAACCTTATTGGTAAGGTTAGATATTAACGCTAGTGCTACAGGTAAATCTGCTGCTGGCTCATCTAGTTTTAACCCACCTATAACATTTATATAGGCATCCATATTGCCAAAGAAAAATCCACAGCGTTTTTCCAACACTGCTAGTAGCAGTGCCATTCTATTAAAGTCAAATCCTGTAGCTGTACGCCTAGGTGTACCAAAGGCTGTTTTACTAACTAGTGCTTGTACCTCTGCTAATACTGGACGGCTTCCCTCCATAACACAGGCTACACAGGTGCCAGATGTATTCACAGGTCTTCCTGATAGTAGCATCTGAGAAGGGTTTTCTACCTCCTCGAGGCCATTTTCAAACATCTGAAATACACCTATCTCATTAGTGGATCCATAACGATTTTTTACTGCTCTCAGTATTCTATAACTCATGGTGCGCTCACCCTCAAAATAAAGCACTGCATCAACCATATGCTCCATTACCTTAGGCCCAGCTATAGCACCATCTTTGTTTACATGGCCTACTATAAATATTGGGATATCCATGCTTTTAGCTGTGTAGATAAGTCTTTGAGTACACTCTCTAACCTGTGTTACACTTCCTGAGGTAGACTGTAGGCTACTTAGATACATAGTCTGTATAGAGTCTACTATTACAATAGTTGGATTTACGGTGTGTATAGCTGTTAATACCTTTTCTATATCTGTAGCAGCAGCCACATATAACCTATCCCCATCTACTCCTAGTCTTACTGCACGAAGTTTTATCTGGCGAGGGCTTTCCTCCCCTGTAATATAAAGAACCTTTGAGTGCTGGGATAGATTGGCACTCATCTGTAGTAAAATTGTAGACTTACCTATACCTGGATCACCACTTAAAAGGACTACTGAGCCTTTAACAATACCAGATCCCAAAACTCGGTTCAGCTCACCTATACCTGTATCATATCTATCCTCATCGGTTGCATTAAGCTCATTAATAGTAGAGATAAACATATCCCCTATGTCTACTCTAACATCTTTATTATGTTTGCTTTTTGGAGTTTCGGTAGACTTCACCTGTTCTTCTAGGGAATTCCACTCTCCACAATCTGGGCATTTACCATACCATTTTATTGTTTCATAGCCACAGGAGGTACACTGGTACACTGTGGTTGCTTTTGCTGCCACTTACACACTTCCTTTATATAATTATATTTTGATAATAGGCTTCTATCCCTGACATAATACTATAAGCTATTACTTGCTGATATTCACTGTCTAATAACTTATTAGCTTCTACTGGATTAGAGATAAAACCACATTCCACTATTACCCCTGGATTATAGGTGCTAGATAGTAGGAAATATTCATTTCCTGAGGATTTTACCACTCTGTCATTTGTAGGATCAGCAAAGTTTACCATATATCCTTGTATATGCTCTGCTAGTGCTTTTCCTCCAATATTATTCTCATTATAAAACACCTGACTGCCGTAACAGTAAGACTCTTGATAGAAATTTTGATGTATGCTGATGTATAGTGCCTGAGGATTTTTATTAATTATATCAAGTCGCCTATTCATATCTGACTGTTTTCTCTCTCTTACAGTTGCTAGAGAAATCTCGGCAAGGGATATATCCTCTGTTCTAGTCATTATCACCTGATAACCAGAAACTTTTAACATATCTGCTAGTATTAGTGATATTTCAAGATTAATATCTTTCTCTGCTCTCCCAGTAATTGAAGTGGCTCCATCGTCCTCACCACCATGACCAGCATCGATTATAACTATTCTTTCTGGATTGGTTATAGGGCTATTTACTAATATATGCTTATTTAAATTCCCTATAATAGATAGTGTTACAATCATAAAAACCAAAACCAATAGATAGATATAATCCGTTTTCTTAACAGTTATCATATACAAAACCTCCGTCACACATTATATTTCAATGTTATGACGGAGACCTTGGTTTTTATGTTAAAATTATTTCTCTAACTCTTTAATCATCATATCCTTAAGGATTGCAGGATTACCCTGTCCTTTAGAGGCTTTCATACACTGTCCAACCATAAAGCCTAGTACATTAGTTTTACCATTCTTATAGTCTTCTACAGCCTTAGCATTATTAGCTAGAACTTCTTTTACAATATTTTCTAGTGCAGAATTATCACTAATCTGCATTAATCCCTTTGCTTCAACTATAGATAGAGGGCTAATATCAGAAACCATGATTTCTTCAATTACAACCTTACCAGAGGTGTTAGAAATCTTATTAGCCTCAATAAGCTCAATCATCTCTACTAGATTTTTTGGAGTTAGTGCATAGTCAGCTAAACTCTTATTAACCTCATTCATAATACGAGATACATCCCCTAGTAGCCAGTTAGCAATAGCCTTAGGTTGGCACTTATTCATTGCTGTACACTCTTCAAAGAACTCTGCTTTGTCCTTATTTTCCATAAGAAGATTAGCATCAAATCTTGGTAGCTTGTACTCATTCATATATCTAAGCATTTTCTTATGTGGCAATTCAGGTAGAGACGCCTTTAGCTGGTCAACTCTTTCCTGTGGTATTACGATAGGTAGTAAATCTGGCTCTGGGAAATAACGATAGTCATGAGCATCTTCCTTACTTCTCAGTAGGATATTTACTCCATTAGCATCGTCCCATCTTCTTGTTTCCTGTGTGATGGTTTCGCCATTTTCTATAGCTACTATCTGTCTTTTTGCCTCGTACTCAATAGCACGAACAGCACCACTAAAGCTATTTACATTCTTCATCTCTACTCTAGTACCAAACTCAGTAGCACCCATAGGTCTTACAGATACATTAATATCACAACGAATAGAACCCTCCTGCATTTTACAGTCGGATATATCAATATAACCTAGAATAGCTTTGACTGTGTCTAGGTATGCCTTAGCTTCGGCAGAGCTTCTCATATCCGGCTCAGATACAATCTCAATTAGTGGTACCCCACAACGGTTAAAGTCCACTAGAGATCCTGCAAAACTATCATCATGTAGTAGTTTACCTGCATCTTCTTCAATATGAATTCTTGTAACACCAATTCTCTTAGTATTACCTTCATCATCCATTACTACATCCAGATAACCATTCTCACACACCGGAACATCAAACTGAGAAATCTGATATGCCTTAGGTAGGTCTGGGTAGAAGTAATTCTTTCTGTCCTGTTTTGATATTCTGTTAATGCTACAGTTTGTAGCATGTCCCATCATTATAGCATAATCTACTACTTTTTCATTTAGAGTTGGCAGTGTTCCTGGTAGTCCCATACATTTAGGACAACAGTTAGAGTTTACCTCACTACCAAATTCATTCTTACAACCACAATATATCTTTGTTTTAGTGCTTAGCTCTGCATGTACCTCTAAGCCTACTACTATTTCATATTCAATCACAGCTACTACCTCCTATATACTTGCAATCTTATTAAATCCACCTACAGCCTGCTCTAATTTGTAGGATACATTTAACATCAGTGTTTCACTAAATTTATTACCGATTAGCTGTACACCAATTGGCATACCGTTATTACCTCTGCCCATAGGTAGAGAAATTGCTGGTAGACCAGCGATATTAACATTTATAGTACATATATCTGCTGCGTACATTTTAAGTGGATCATCAGTGTTTTCCCCAATTTTAAAGGCTGTTTCTGGTGCTGTTGGAGTCAGCAGAATATCACACTTCTTATATGCTTCGGTAAATTCCATAGCAATCTGATTTTGTAGCAGTTTTGCTCTGTTGTAATAAGCATCATAGTAACCGGAGCTTAGTACAAATGTACCTAGCATAATTCTACGCTTAACCTCATCACCAAAGCCTTCACTTCTTGTATTTTCGTACATTTCAATTAGTGTTGCTGCTTCTTCGCTACGATAACCGTACTTAACCCCATCAAATCTAGCAAGGTTAGAAGATGCCTCAGCAGAGGAAATTATATAATATGCCTGTAGTGCATATTTAGTGCTTGGTAGAGATACCTCTACTATCTCAGCACCCTGTGCTTTTAGTATATCGGCAGTTGCCATAACCTGAGCTTTAACCTCAGTATCTACACCTTCTGATAGGTATTCAGCAGGAATACCAACTTTAAGCCCTGTGATGTCCTTATTTAGTGAGCCTAGAATATCCCCATAGTTATAATCAATAGAGGTTGCATCATTAATATCTGCACCAATAATAGCGTCAAATACCATTGCTGTATCCTGTACAGTTCTGGCAAAAGGTCCAATCTGATCTAGAGAAGATGCGAATGCAACCAGTCCATAACGAGATACTGCCCCATAGGTAGGCTTAAGACCTACTACACCACAATAAGATGCTGGCTGACGGATAGATCCACCTGTATCAGATCCTAGGGAGTATGGCACCTGTCCTGCAGCTACAGTAGCAGCAGACCCGCCAGAAGATCCCCCTGGCACATAATCTGTATTATGAGGATTTAGAGTTTTCTTATAGTAGGAGTTTTCTGTGGAAGATCCCATTGCAAACTCATCCATATTGGTTTTACCAACTACAACTGCACCATTAGCATATAGCTTTTCCATAACTGTTGCATCATATGGTGGCACAAAATTGTGTAGCATCTTAGAAGAACAGGTAGTTAGGATATTCTTTGTACAGATATTATCCTTAATACCAATAGGAATACCTGCCATCATTGGTAGTTCTTCCCCACTGTTACGACGATTATCAACCTTTTCTGCCTGTGATAAAGCTATCTCTTCTGTTACTGTTACATAGGAGCCAATTTTATCATCAGTAGCTTTAATTCTCTCAATAATTTCTTTAGTAAGCTCTACGCTAGAGATTTCCTTTGCCTTTAGCATACCAGAAAGCTCATAAGCTGATTTTTCATACATTGCCATTTATCTATTCCAACCCTTCTTAAAACTTTAAGTTATTCCACTGTTTTTGGTACTACTACACAACCAGCTTGGGTTTGTGGAGCATTTTTAAGCATATCCTCTCTAGATACAGATGGTACAATCTCATCAGTTCTAAGAGTCATTGGATTATTTGCATCTATCTGGATTGAACCTTCCATTGCTGGCAGATCCTCACACATTGCGATTATATCGCTCATTTCCTTATGAAACTTGTCCAGCTCATTATCAGCTATCTTTAGTCTTGATAACTTTGCCACATGTTTAATATCAATATTCATAGTTTTAACCATCCTTTAACAGTTTTATTTTAATAGCTCCATTAGTGCTGTTTCATCAATTATATTTATCCCCAGTGTCTGAGCTTTAGTTAGCTTACTTCCTGCCTCTTCACCTGCTAATAGATAGCTTGTTTTCTTAGATACAGAGGATGATACCTTGCCTCCAGCATCGGTTATAAGATCCGCCGCTTCATTTCGTGATAAGCTAGGCAGTGTTCCTGTAATAACAAATGTTAGCCCTGATAGCTTATCTGAGGAAACCTGTTTTAGTGACTGGGTATTAACACCAGCTAATTTTAGCCTATCTATTAACTGGATATTATCCTCATTACTAAAGAAATCCACAATATTCTCAGCCATTACCCCACCAAATCCATCTATAGTTAAGATTTCCTCAGCTGTGGCTTTCATTATATTATCGATATTCCCCAGCTTCTGTGCCAGTAGCACCCCACCCTGTTTACCAATACCATTAATACCTAGGGCGAAGATTAATTTGGATAAATCCTGAGTTTTACTTTTAGCAATGGAGTCTATTAGGTTTTGAGCGCTTTTCTCTGCAAATCTCTCTAGGCTTAGTAAATCTTCCTTTGTAAGGTTATATATGTCCCCTACATTGCTAATAAGTTTACTCTCAATAAGAAGTTCAGAAATAGAAGTTCCCATACCCTCAATATCCATAGCATCTCTACTTGCAAAATGTATTACATTTCTCACTAGCTGTGCGCTACAGTTTATATTAGTACATTTTATGTCTGCTTCCCCTGTTTCTCGTACTGTATTACTACCACAGGAAGGGCATATTTCAGGAATTTGATACACTGGGTTTTCTTCACAGTGGGTTACTACATTTATAACCTCGGGGATAATATCCCCAGCTTTTCTTACAGTTATAATATCACCAATGGCAATCTGCATATTATCTATAAAGTCCTGATTGTGTAGCACTGCTCTAGCTACAGTTGTCCCTGCTAAGGTAACAGGCTCAAATATAGCTGTAGGGGTTAGCTTACCTGTTCTACCTACATTTATCTGAATATCCAGTAGCTTTGTGTTTTTTTCCTCAGGTGGGTATTTGTAAGCTGCTGCCCACTTAGGGAATTTAGAGGTTGCTCCCAGTGTTATTCTGTCCTGTAGATTATCTACCTTAACCACAGCACCGTCAATATCATAGGAATAGTTACCACGATTATCTCCGATTTCTGCAATGGCTTTAATCACATCATCAATATTGTCTGCTGTCGTGTAGTCAGGAGAAATCTTAAACCCAAGCTCCTTAAGCCACTGGAGAGATTTACTATGGCTGTCAAACTCCATACCCTCTATAAGCTGTAGGTTAAATATAAATATATCCAGCCCTCTAGTAGCAGCAATCTTAGGATCTTTCTGACGAAGTGAACCAGCTGCTGCATTTCGTGGATTTTTAAACTGCTTTTCCCCTTGTAGCTCCTGTTGTGCTACTGCTGCTGTAAAGCTCTCCAGAGGCATATATACCTCACCTCTTACAGAAAGATATGGTATGTCTGTGTTTATCTTTTGAGGGATAGACTTTATAGTTCTAAGATTTTCTGTAACATCTTCCCCTACAAAACCATCACCACGAGTTGCTCCTCGTACAAATAAGCCATGCTCATACTCTAGAGAAACCGACAGTCCATCTATTTTCTTCTCTATAATATATCGAGGTTTCTCTACTGCTTCTACTACACGCTTATCAAAGGCATATAGCTCCTCAGTATCAAACACATCCTGTAATGATCCCATCTGTACACGATGGGTAACAGGTGCAAAGGTATTTTTTATTACATCACCTACCCTTGTTGTAGGTGAATTTTCCTGTGCTAAATGTGGATAATCTGCTTCTAACTTTTTAAGTTCATTAAGCATCATATCATAATCATAATCCCTTATAGTTGGGTTATCTAGCACGTAGTAACTATGGCTATGGCCATTAAGTGTTGCTGTTAACTCCACTATTCTTTTTAGGATTTTTTCTTCAGTCATTAGTGTTGCCACACCTTTCTAAAATAGTAAATTAAACCAATCTATAGTTTAACATAAAAACAAGCTTTAAACAAGCTATTTATTAAGATAAAACTTATTAAATAGGCTTTACTATATATGATTATGGTGTTAAAATAAAGGATGTAGCCTAATATAAATCTATTATTATAGATACTTTAGGTTTAATAACAGAAATTACCGAGAGGATTACTATATATCATGAGAAAAAAAGATCTTGCTTTAATAGCAATAGAACAGCTTAAAATTGACTTTCCCGAGGCTATATGCTCACTGGAATACACCCATCCTTATGAACTATTAATCGCCACTAGGTTATCTGCCCAGTGTACCGATGCTAGAGTAAATATCGTTACTAGAGTGTTATTTAAAGAATACCCTACCATTGAGGCTATTGCAGAGGCACCACTGGAGGAAATAGAAAAAATCCTTCGTCCCTGTGGTTTGTATAAGGTAAAATCTAAGGACACTAAAAATATGTGTATCCGTCTTATTGAGGATTATAATAGTATACTGCCAAACTCCATTGAGGAACTAACTAAACTGCCAGGTATCGGCAGAAAAACAGCTAATCTAATTATGGGGGATATTTTTGGCGAGCCTGCTTATGTCTGTGATACCCACTGTATAAGAATAACCAACCATTTAGGTATTACTACAGGTACTGATCCTCTTAAAGTAGAAATGCAGCTTAGAAAAATCCTACCACCTGAGGAAGCTAATGATTTCTGCCACAGAATGGTGCTTTTTGGTAGAGAAACCTGTACAGCTAGAAGCCCTAAATGCCATGACTGTACTTTAAACCATGTCTGTAAGGACGGTATTAAGACCATTAATAAAGCAGCAAAAGTTAAAAAGTAACCATATACTGTTCATCAATTACCATATATTTCTCTGTTTATTTTTCTTATAATATATGCTACAATAACGGTATACAATTACTTAAGGAGCAAAACTATGAATATAGATAAAATTACAGAGGATTTTCACAAGGCAATAGCCGATATTGTATCCCATCCCTCTGTACAAGCAATGAAGAATATCCCACAGCATACCGACGCCGTAAGCTGTTATGAACACTGTATATATGTATCATATCTAAGCTTTCTACTTTGTAGTAAGCTTGGTTTTGATGCTGTAGCTGCTGCTAGAGGGGCACTATTACATGACTTTCATCTAAAAGATCCTGCTAATCACAACATGAAATGCCTAGGATGGTTAATTAACCATCCACTTATTGCCCTTGATAATGCTAATGAGCATTTTAATCTTACAGAGCTAGAACAGGATATTATCTCTAAACATATGTGGCCACTTGCCCCTATAAAAATCCCTAAATATAAGGAATCCTTTGTAGTAAATATTATAGACACTACCTGTGCTGCTTTGGAGTATTTAGGTATTCATAAAAAAAGCTGGAAGATGGTTGTTACATCCTTTTGTTAGCCTTACTTGTCAATTAAATAATTAGAGGGGCTGTTGCTTGTGATTTTCATCATTTGCAACAACCCCTTTTTTGTAACTTGATATTTACTAATGAAAATTATAGATACAAATTCATATTAATTAAATCATAATACTCATTGCCTATTTTAAAATATCTATTAAATCTTCCAATCTCTATAAACCCATACTTTTTATACAGATTTATTGCTGTAATGTTCTCAGCCTTTACACCTAAGTGAACAATAGATGTTTCCCCATTATTTCTTGCAAAGTCAATTAGAGCATCCATCAAATAGCCACCAGCACCCATTCCCCAATATTCCTTAGTTACTGATAATGCTAGATTACCTATATGGGAAATTTTTTCTCTTGGCTGGGTAATAATAGTACCATTACATATGATTTTACCATCTACTCTACCTATTATCATTGTGGAACTTTTATGATTTATAATTCCTTCTATGAACTTTTCTTCTTCAGAAACTGTCATTTTAAATTCATCAGGAGTGTACATCATATTGTCACTTTGGGTGAATACTTCCCCTAGATATTTAATTAATTCTTTGGCATCTTCCACTGTTACTGGTGACAAAATCAGCTGCTTATCATTTTTAAGTGTCATTATTATACCTCCTTATTTTTTACATTATTTTACTATAGTAAAGCTTAAATGTCAATTTTTAAAATATATTACAACTATATCACAACTTTATCATAAATAGTGGTATAATAAAAGATAAAGAAAACTAGAAAGGAATTTTATAACTATGTATAATAATAAAAGATGTGTTCTTGTAGCTGATGATGAGGCTCGTATGGTTAGAGCATTATCAGATTTTTTAACAATAAACAATTTTCATGTGCTTACAGCAAAGGACGGCAAGGAAGCCTTAGATGTTTTCTACAGCCATAACTCCCATGTAGATATCCTTCTACTTGATGTTATGATGCCAGAGCTTGATGGTTTTGCTGTATTAGAGGATATTAGAGATAACTGCTCCATGGTACCTGTTATTATGGTCAGTGCCAAAGGCGAGGATTATGATCAGGTTAAAGGTCTTAACTGTGGCGCTGACGACTATGTAAGTAAACCCTTCTCCCCTTCACTACTATTAGCTCGTATTGAAAGCGTTCTTAAGCGTGTGGGGAAATCAACCGAAAGTGAAGTTACTCATGGCGCTATTACCGTCCACTCAAGCAAACGAGTTGCATTTTGTAATAATGAGCCTTTAGAGCTTACCAAGCGAGAATTTGACTTACTGCTATTTTTTATGACTAATCATGATCATACCTTTAGTCGTGAACAACTTTTAAATAGTGTTTGGGGATATGACTTTGATGGTGAACTGAGAACTGTAGATACCCATATAAAACAACTTAGACTTAAACTAGGTGAACACTCAGAATGTATTAAAACCATCCATCGTGTTGGGTATAAATTTCAAGGCTAGAAACAATCTAATATGAAAGGAAGTAATCTGTGAAAACCACAATTAGAAATAAAATCCTAATATCCTTTACAGCTCTTCTATCTATAGTATTTTTTAGCCAAATTGTATTTAATATATTCTTTGCTGAGGATTACTACCTAAGTCATAAATCAAAGGTTATTGAAGATGGCTATCATGACCTAGTTTCAGCCTTTGATGGGACGGAGCAGTCCATTGAAGACATTGCGCTGTATATGGAAAACGCCCACAATATCGATATTTTAATAGTTTATAATCAGGGGGTTTTTTATAATAGCTCCCATCGTTCACTGGATAGAATAAATCCAAACTTTAATAATGATGTCCCTTTCCCACGACTACCTGATGATTTTATAGAGCGATTTACTTTTGACAATAACCCTTCTACCCAGTACAAACCCTCTAAGATGGTACCTAATGATATACTAGAGTTATCTAACGCTTTTAAATACAATGGCGAAGATGTATATATAATGCTATCCCTTCCTATTGCTTCTATTTCAGAAGCTACCGATATTCTATCTAGCTCTAGCATATATATCTCTCTGTCAGCACTATTAATCAGCATTATTCTATGCTTATTTGTATCCAATAGTATATCAAAGCCAATTAATAGTATTCAGCAGGTGGCATACAAGCTTGCTAATCTTGATTTTTCAAATAATCTCAATGAAAATATCTCAACAAAAGAACTTTCTAGCCTGTCCCATAGTATTAACTCTATGTCTAGCCAGCTCGAAACTACGATTAATGAGCTTAATAAGGCTAATGAAAAATTACAGGAAGATATAGATTATCAAAAACAAATTGACGAAATGCGTAAAGAGTTTGTAGGCAATGTATCCCACGAGATGAAAACTCCTTTAGCACTGCTACAGATGTATGCAGAAAACCTTAAAAACAACGCAGATAAAATAGATAAAGATTACTACTGTGATACAATTATTGAAGAAACAGAAAATCTTAGCAATATGGTATCTTCTATGCTGGATATTTCTTCTATTGAAAGTGGCTTATCCCAGATGCATATGAATAATATGTCTTTATCTGATTTGACTGTTAGTTTAATAGCTAAGGTATCCCCATTAACAGAGGGTTATAATCTATCTACAATGGTACAACCAGATATATCTGTAATAGGTGATGTAAAATATCTTGAGCAAGCTATGAAGAACTTCATCACAAATGCAGTAGATCATACAACTGCTGGAAATAAAATCTCCATATCCTTAGAAAAACAGGATTCACTAGCAGTTTTCACTGTATATAATGAAGGTAGCTCTATTGCCCAGTCAGATACACACAAACTGTGGCAGAGCTTCTATCGTGTTGATAAAGCTAGAACTCGTAGTGGCAATAATGTAGGCCTAGGGCTTCATATTGTAAGAACAATAATAGAAAAACACGGTGGTAGTTACAGTTGTAGGAACATAAATGATGGTGTAGAGTTTACCTTTACCCTACCAAGTATCTAATAAGTAATTAATCAATGAGAAGATTGTGGTTTAACTATAGTTAGCTACAATCTTCTTTTTCTATATTTGACATTTTTTAGATTTTACATAATGATTTATTTAAAAATAGTTAATATTTATTGCAAGTTTCATCACAAGAACATCATAACTTAGATGTAGAATTTAAACATAATCTGAAAGGAGCACAAATAAATGAGTACAATAAATGAAACCCTTAAGAATGAGAAAAAAGGAAAAATAATTAGAACTGGACTAACAATAACCGCTGCGATAGCTTTAATCGTGGTTGCTACACAAATGAATGCTACCGCTAATAGCAAAGCTGATGTTACAACAACTAATACTAATCAGTATAAAGAAGAGATTGTAACTAAAGGCGATATTATAGTTGGTGTAACTGAGTCAGGTTCTGCTGACATGATTGATACAACTGTTAGTTACGACTTTGCAACACAAATTAATGAGGTATATATAAAACCTGGTCAGTATGTAACTGAAGGAGAACTTATTGCTTCTATTGAGGCTACAGATTATTCCGATTCATATGATGAGGCAGTACTAGCTCTTGAAGATGCTCAGTTATCCTATGAGTCCACTCTTCTAAGCAGCCAGCAGCAAAAACTTCAAGCTGAGTTAGATTACGAAAAAACACTACTTACTGGTAATACAGCTGATGAAGTATATATGATGAGTACTAATGAGCTAGAACTTCAGTATCAGCAGATACTTGATGATATTGAGGATTATCTAGATGATCAGGACGATCTTGAGGATATGCTAGATGAGGGAGTTTACACCTCTCTTAAAGAAGATGAGCTTAGAGAAGAAATTAGCCAGTTAGAAGATGAAATCATCGCATTAGAGATTGAGATTGAACATGTGGAAAACTGTACTGCTAGTGACAGCACTGAAGATGCTACTGGAGACGAAACAGGTGAAGATACAGCAGACAGCTCCTCTACCTGCACAAACCCTGAATACAACCACGACCTTCCTACCCTATACAAAGAACTAGCAGAATTAGAAAGCGACCTTATTGATTTACGACAGGATCTATCTGATGAGATTGATAGCTTTGAAGAAACAGCAGAGAAAACCGAAGAAGAGCTAGACACTGTTGAAGAAAAACTAGTCGATCTATATACACAAAAAGAATCTTATGAGGCTTCTATGGCACTATCTCAGATGGAATTAGATGCTAGCTTAGAAGATGATATATTTAACTACGAAAATGCAGAAGCTGTTTATGAAAATGAGCTTGCACAGATTGAGAATTCTGTAGCTACAGCACTTAGAAAGGTAACTGAGGCACAGGAAGACCTTAATGATATCATTTCTTCTGCTACAGATGGTAAAGTATTAGCACCTGTTAGTGGATATGTAATGAGTGTATCTGAAGAAGACACAGAGTTAAATGCTGATGGAACTATAGCTACCTTAGCTGGTAAGGATAGTGTTAATGTCCTAGTAAGTATTGCACAGGAAGATATATCAGATATTACATTAGGGCAAGAAGTTACTGTATTATTTGATGCATATGACGAAATCCCTATTAATGCCGTTGTTGATAGCATATCCATAAGCCCTTCAGGTGGTATGTCCTCTAGTGTTAACTACTCAGTTACTGTGGCTTGTGATCTATCTACCTATGAAGACATTGTTGTATATCAGGGAATGACTTCTTCGGTAACATTTATCCAAAAACAACAAGGAGATGTTCTATTAGTATCTAATAAGTGTATCTCAAATGTTGATGGTAAGCAATATGTTAAGATGTTTAATGATGCTGGCGAAGTTATAAGTGTTGAGGTAGTTACAGGCTTTTCCGATGGTTTTGATGTAGAAATAGTTAGTGGACTAGAGGAAGGCGATGTTGTTCTAATAGAAAGTGCGGTGAGTACTAATGTCAATTAGTGAAATTCTACGCCTTGTGCTTATTAATCTTAAGCAAAATAAGTCCAAAGTATTTCTAACATCTCTTGGAATTATTGTAGGCGCAGCCACTATTGTTATGGTTATCGCTATAGGTGAAGGTGGTAAACAGGATGTTGCCGAACAGTTCAAAAATCTAAATGCTGGTACCATTACCATTTCTCAAGGTGAAGAAGCTATGCCTATGATGGGTGGTGGCGGAATGATGAGTGGTGGTGGTCCATCTTCCGCTGGTGGTTCAGCTCCTTCTAGCGGAGGTGGTGGCGGTGGTAGCCGTGGTGGAGGTATGTCTGCAATGGCTGCTATGATGAGTGATGATATGGTTCTTACACTAGAAGATCTTGATGATATCCTATTCTTTGTACCAGATATTACTACAGGTGCTATCTCTGCTACTGCCGATATTGATGCCCTAAGCGAAGAAATGGACGAATCTGCTGAGTTTACAGTAGTAGGCACTCAGCCAAGCTACAGCCAGATTTCTAATCTTACTCCAATTGTAGGTAGCTTTATTACTGAAGATGAACTAGAATCAGAAAGCCGTACAGTTGTACTTGGATATGATGTGGCAATGGAGATGTTTGACAATGTCACCAATGCTTACGATAGCAAAATCGAGATAGATGGTAGAGATTATGTAGTAAATGGTGTATTTGAACAGATGGGTACTGTAGTATCAGGAATTAACCCTGACACCTCAATATTTATGCCATACACCACTGCTGAAAAATACATTTTTGAGAGAAATTTTGAACCTCAACTATCTATAATGGCTACAGATGTTGATGTGGTTGATTCTGTGATGAGTAATATTGAATCTGTACTAAAACAATCCAAACCGTCCACAACCTTCTCCATTACCGATGCTGGGGCAACTATGGATGCTGCTATGCAGTCAGCTAATACCCTTTCCCTACTGCTACTAGCAGTTGCTGTTATTGTATTTGTAGTTGGTGGTATTGGTATTATGAATGTACTATTTGTTTCTGTTAAAGAGAGAACCCGTGAAATCGGCGTGCTTAAAGCTCTTGGTACAAAGAAACTAGATATACTACTTCTATTTCTTATTGAAGCTGGCATGATCGGTGTTATTGGAGGAATTTTAGGAGTTGGAGTAAGTTTTGCTGTGCTACCTTTAATGGAGTATACTAATATGACCGTTGTTGTAACCGAACAGTCAGTAATACTTGCATTTTCCTTTGCAGTATTTACAGGTACAGCATTTGGCTTCTACCCTGCTTTTAAAGCATCTAATCTAATACCTATCGAAGCATTAAACAATGAATAATAAGCAAGAATATACTAAAGGAGAATATAGATTACTATGAATAAATTTTTTGTAATTTTAATTGCATCTGCTTTAATGGTTAGTCTTGCAGGTTGTACAATGATTGAAACACTTACAAATGGTAATAATGAGGAAAGCTCCTCTACTGCTATATCAAACACCCCTCAGGATGGGCAAACTCAAATTACCGGTGAAATAACTGAGGCTTACGGCAATGCTATAACCATACAGCTTGCTCTGGATAACACTAATCAGGGATCTACCCTTCCTAGCCGAGAAGAAACTACAGATGCACCAGTAAATAGCTCAGTTCAGGATGAAGTTGCCACAGGCGAAACTGGTGAAATGCCAGCTAGTGGAACAAGACCTAGTGGTGTCACTAGACCTAATAGCACCACTACCACTGAAGAGGGCTCAACAGACAGTGATACCGCTACTCAGGGATTTGCGCCTACTACTAATAGCGAGAACACCCCTACAACTGCTGCGGCAAATGGTGAAGGTGGCTTTACAAGGCCAACAGGCACTATGACCACCTCCGAAGGTGGGCCACCTACTGATGGTGATTCAGCAGTAGCATCTGGTGGACGCCCTAACTCAGGAAGTGGAATGATGGGTGAAGGTATGATGGCTGGTGGCATGATGGGTGGTACAACAGTTGATTATGAATTAAGCGATGAGATAGTAGAATACACAATACCAATAGGTACACCTATTAATATGTATGGAAGTGTAATGACCTTCTCACAGCTTACTCCAGAAATGTATGTATCCATGATATTAGATGAGGATAATACTGTATTATCTGTAACTGTAATGGGACAATAATCCCAAAGAAAGGAATGGTCATATATGATTACAATGACTAATATTTTAAAAAGTTATATAACAGGTGGCGAAAAACTAACAGTTTTACATTCAGTGAGCGCTGTGGTAAAAAAAGGTGAATTCGTAGCTATCCTAGGCCCTTCTGGTTCAGGTAAATCCACACTAATGAACATTATCGGCTGTATGGATAAATGGGATGGTGGCGAATATTATCTAGACGGTATATCCGTCCACGATAAAAAAGGCGAAGCTCTGACAAAAATCCGAAATGAAAAAATCGGTTTTATCTTTCAGAGATACCAACTTATCCCTACCTACACTGCACTACAAAATATAATTATGCCACTACTAGCTAGAGGAATATCTCGAAGAAAAGCTATAGAAATCGCCCAGCCTACTATAGAGATGTTAGGGCTAGGTAAAAGAGTTCATCATAAACCTTCTGAATTATCTGGTGGTCAGCAACAGCGTGTTGCTATTGCTAGAGCTCTAGTAAGCTCCCCTGCTATCCTACTAGCCGATGAGCCAACAGGTGCTTTAGATTCTAAAACAGGTGCTGAGGTTATGGAATTATTCCAGAAACTTCACAGTATGGGAAATACTATCGTTATGATTACCCATGATGAAAAGATTGCTCAGAATGCCGATAGAGTCATTCGCATAGTTGATGGCAATATTATAGATGATGGCAGTGTAAAAAAGTCCGCATAACTAAATTATAGCCTTGACTAGAAACAGAAAATTAAATATAAACTATAAACCTCCTAGAGTAATCTGTGTTACTTTAGGAGGTTTAGTTTTAAACAAAGTTCCAAATATGGGTTCTGTGCCTTTCGGTTATTATAACACCCCAAAGCACAAAACAATGAGAAAGGAATGAGCATTTTTATGATATTTAAAATATATTAATTTTCAGCAGTAAATACAAATTCATCACGATAAGGATATATTTTTAGACTATCACTATTTAAATCTTCATTAAGTAGGTTTACAGCATATATCTGATGTCCCAGATAGGTTCTATAGTAATAAGTTCTATTATGCTGATCAATACAACAGCTATAGAGGGTAATATCATCAGCACCTGATTTGGTAGTGACACTCCCCCTTACCATCGCCACATTTAGTAATAAATTAAACATAGCTGATATGGAGGAATTTGCCTCCTCAGTGGTTTTTAGTTGGGATTTTAGATAACTAGCTAGTACAAATCTTGATGTAGGACTATAGTCCCCAGGTAATCCCATACCTCCAAATCCTACACCCATAGCATAGGTGTTCTCGTTTAAACCATTTTTATTTATAGGATTACAGCTATCTAGGTGGCGATAGTTATTAAGATTGGTCAGATGCCACTGGATATTAGGTGCATTAGTCATTACCCCTACTGGATTTTCGGTAATCTTCATACCATTAATATCTTTTTCCACTACTATACTGCGTCCTGTTTTATCAGATATCATCCAGTGAAGTGTAGGTAGTGGTAGTCCCTCTGATATTGGCACTGCCACAAGATTTATTTTCTCCAGCTGTGGTAATAACTCCTCTATAGTGGTAAAGTTCCCTCCTATCCACAAAGTTAAATCATAAGGAGGAATATTTATACTGCCTTCCCTATTCTCCTTCTCCCATACTGCTAAGGGATAGTTAAGTCCAGCACAGCAAAGACCATGCTCATTTACTATCTCTGGATATAGAGGGTGATTATTAATAATAGTGCCCATTCCAACCATAGCATATTTTGTAGTATGGATGCTATTATCCACAGGATTAATATAACTAAATCCTCTCGGCGTTACCACTGGACTTTGTCCGAAATTATAATCTAAATCCATATTTCTACCAAAGAAACTACATTCTCTACTATCTTTATAAGATACAACTGTACACATATTAGCATCCTCCTAATAACTAATTATCTAAAAATATGTATGGGTAGATATAATAGTTATCCTACCCTTTTTTCAGAGCTGATATTCTCTGCCTTCTTTTAACAATGTTAAAAATTCTTCCATTGTTATAGGTTTTGAGAAATAATAACCCTGTGCTAAATCACAGCCAATACTTTGAAGCCACTGGGCTTGCCACAATTCCTCTACCCCCTCACAAAGGGTAACAAGCCCTAGCAAGTCACACATTTTAATAATGCTTTCTATGATGATTTTCCCTTTATTGTCCTTATCATTACAATGTAAAAATGCCTTATCTAGCTTTACTATATCAATATCAAAGACAGATAGCCTATTAAGGGAGGATTCCCCTGCACCAAAATCATCCATTGCCACGGAAAAACCCATCTTCTTAAGCTGAGTGGTTTTGTATTTTAATAGTTCTGGGTCGTCGCTTACATTGCTTTCGGTAATTTCTAACTCAATATTACTACTACTTACACTATATAGATTAAGGTGTTTTCTAATTTCCTCTATTAGATTTTTTTGCTTTAAGGTATTTACTGATAGATTTACTGCGATTTTAGGAATATTAACCTCTTTACCGTAGGTACTTATAAATCTACAAACCTCTTTAAATACATACATATCTATCCTTGCTATAAAGCCATTATTCTCAAGAACTGGGATAAATTCATCTGGGTATATCATTCTACCATCCTCTATAACCCATCTTACAAGCACCTCTGCCCCCTGTATCTTCCCTGTGGTTAAGTCTATCTTTGGCTGATACATAAGTTTAAATTCACCGTCATTTAGAGCATTTTCCATATTAAAGGTAATCTTATTTATAATATCAAACTCACGCTTTATCTTATCAGCAAAAAAAGTATATGTGGTTTTATAGGAGGATTTCCCTTGGCTTCTAGCAGCTTCTACATAATCTATCATTGTATTAATAGGTATCCCTACATCTTCAATTACATATATACCTACAGACATACTTAGATTATAACTAATCCCTAAAATCTCCTTAACCGAAGGAATTATACAATCTTCAACTAAAGTTTTTACAGTGTCCCCATTGCCACATTTTTGCAAAATCACAAATCTATCCTGAAAAAATCGAGAGATTATCGTTTTGCTACTACCCTGCCTTGCTTTAAGAGTTTTTGCAATAACCTTAATAACCTCTTTAGATTTTTTTATGCCATAGTAATTTGCTATAATCCTAAAAAAATCTATATCTAAAGAAATAAGCTCATACTCTGAAGGCCTTGCCTTATTAAGCCTTGACCTTGCCATAACACTAAACCTTTCCCAAGAAGGCAGTCCTGTTAAACTATCGGTGTTTTTCACCTTTACTATTAGCTTATCATATTCTTTTCCTACTCTAACAACATTTATGCTTATAAGTGCTATTATAAGCAGATATATAAAGTTTATTCCAAGATTATTAAGAGAAAACCCTAAAGATGTAACTGTACTAAAATACCCCATAATTATTGAAATAATCAGTAATAACCCTAATATAGTGATTCCTTTTCTTTTATTATTAAACATAGCTATTCCACCTTCACCTTAATGCTAAACGCTTTATTACATATTATGCTAAGTAGGCAAATTTGATAGAAAAATCTTTGTTTACAATAATAAAAAATCAGGATATTCCCCTAGAAAAGTCATGGGAATACCCTGAAAAATCAGTATATTAATCTGCAAATTAACTTTAAAGGAATATCCTTAATTACTTTGCTTCGGTTTCGTCTAGAAACTCTATTTCTGCAACTTCTTCGTCGATATCATCTGTCATATCTGCTGCGTAGTAATCTAAATCCTCATCATCAAATCCAAGAAACTCATCGTCTTCACAACAGAACATATCTTTCTTCTTAAAGTATGCTGCAATCGCCACTGCGATACCTATTAGTGCTAGTAAAAATGCTACAACTGAAATAAATGTAAAACCGTTTTTCATTTTCTTTCCTCCTTTATTTGTAATATCCATTATTAGGATATTATTCTTAGAGTTATTATAATCTTTTTTTACAGAAATAACAAGTCTATTTTGAAAAAAAATCATTAAACTATAAAATAGTATTGCTTGTCTTTAGTATTTTTATTCAAAATTAGGCTGTAATTGTACATTTTGCTGATTGCAAATTAAACCATTTTAGTGTAAAATTAATTCTGTAGATTGTTAAGTCACTATCAATAGGTAGTAGCTTAACAGTTAAATTAAAATTTGGAGGTATTTTCTAATGGGAATTTACAACAAGAAATCAATCGAGGAAATTCAGTTTAATGGTAAAACAGCTCTAGTGCGCTGTGACTTTAATGTTCCACTAAAAGATGGAGTTATTACAGATGATAAGCGTATTGTGGAGTCCCTACCAACTATTAAATATCTACTTGAAAATGGCGCAAAGGTTATCCTATGCTCCCACCTTGGCAGACCAAAAGACGGTTTTGAAGATAAGTTCTCCCTAGCACCAGTAGCTGCACACCTATCCAAGCTACTAGGCAAGGAAGTTAAAATGTCCAAAGATGTAGCTGGTGATGATACTAAGGCTATTGCTGCTTCTCTAAACAATGGTGAATCTATGCTAATTGAAAATGTTCGTTTTATTAAAGGCGAAACAAAAAATGATCCAGAATTCTCTAAAGAACTAGCTGATCTAGCTGATATATTTGTAAATGATGCATTTGGTTCTGCTCACCGTGCTCACTGCTCCACAACTGGTGTTGCTGCACACATTCCTGCTGTATGTGGTTTCCTAATTGAAAAAGAGCTAAGAATCATGGGCGAAGCTCTAACAAGCCCTAAGCGTCCATTTGTATCCATTCTAGGTGGTGCAAAGGTTTCTGATAAAATCGGCGTAATCACTAACCTACTAAATAAAGTAGACAGCCTATTAATCGGCGGTGGTATGGCTTATACATTCCACAAAGCAATGGGTCATACAATCGGTAGCAGTCTATGCGAAGAGGACAAACTAGATCTTGCAAAAGAACTAATTGTAAAGGCTAAGGAAAAAGGCGTTAAGCTTCTTCTTCCTATTGATTCCGTTGTTGCAGATAAATTCGCTGAAGATGCCGAGGCTAAAATTATCGATGGTTGTGATCTACCAGAAGGATACATGGGTCTTGACATCGGTCCTAAGACAAGTGCAATGTATGCAGATGTAATCAAGAGTGCTGGTACAGTAATCTGGAATGGCCCTATGGGTGTATTTGAGTTTAAAAACTTCGCTGAGGGTACAGCTACTGTAGCTAAGGCAGTTGCTGAAAGTAATGCAATCTCTATTATCGGTGGTGGTGACTCTGCTGCTGCTGCAGTACAGCTAGGATTTGCTGATAGAATTGATCATATCTCCACAGGTGGTGGTGCAGCCCTAGAATTCCTAGAAGGTATCGAGCTACCTGGTATTGCTTGCCTAAACGACAAATAAAAAAAATACAAGACTGGAGTTTGTTTATTACTATGAGAAAGATAATTATTGCTGGAAACTGGAAGATGAATAATAATAACGCAGAAACTAAAGAGTTTCTGACTTCACTAATTAGCACTATAGCTACACCACAGTGTGATGTAGTTCTAGCAGTTCCCTTTACTTCTTTATATACAGCTGTAACAACAGCTGAGAATAGTCCTATAAATATATCTGCACAAAACTGTCACTGGGAAGATAAAGGCGCCTTTACAGGAGAAACTTCTGTATCCATGCTTAAAGAAATCGGCGTTAACTATACTTTAGTAGGTCACAGTGAGCGCAGACAGTATTTTGGTGAAACAGATACCACTGTAAACGCAAGAACAAAAGCTGCACTAGCAGGTGGTATGACTCCAATAGTTTGTATCGGTGAAACTCTTTTCGAAAGAGAAGAAAATAAAACCGAAGAAGTTTGCAAAGTCCAGCTAGAGAAAGCTTTAGACGGAGTTTGTGAAGACGGTATTAAAAATGTAGTTATTGCCTACGAGCCTGTATGGGCTATAGGCACAGGTAAAACTGCTACAGGTGATCAAGCTGAGGATGCTTGTAAGTATATCCGTCAGTTAGTTGCTAGTATCTATAACCAAGAGATTGCTGATGGTATATCCATACTATACGGTGGCTCTATGAATGAGAAAAACTGTGATGAACTGCTATCAAAGGATAATATTGATGGTGGCTTAATCGGTGGTGCATCTCTTAAAGTAGATATTTTCACACAGCTAATTGATGCTGGTAACAAGCACTAAATTCTAGAAAAGCTAAATAGGGTGCAAATTAGCACCCTATTTTAATTTGAGAAAGGCAGATATAGTTTGAAATAAAGTTTCAAACATGAGTTTTGTGCTTTTCAGTCATTATAACACTGGAAAAACACAAAACACAAAGAAAGGAATGAATGTTTTTATGAATAAACCTTTAGTTTTAATGATATTAGATGGATATGGCATAGGTAAAGAAGACAATTCTAATGCTATCTATCAGGCAAAAACCCCAAACATTGATAAACTAGTAGCCCAGTATCCTAACTGTGTACTAGGTGCTTCTGGTATGGATGTTGGACTACCAGAGGGACAGATGGGTAACTCCGAAGTAGGTCATACCAATATTGGTGCTGGCAGAATTGTTTATCAGGATTTAACAAGAATTACTAAGTCTATTAATGATGGTAATTTTAACAAAAATACAGTTTTAAAGGCAGCAATGGATAATGCAGTAGCTAAGTCCTCTGCCCTACACCTTATGGGTCTACTATCCGATGGTGGTGTTCACAGCCATACATCCCATCTAAGAGCTATTATTAAAATGGCTAAAGAAGCTGGGGTTTCTAAGGTGTTTATCCACTGCTTTACCGATGGTAGAGATGTTGCACCTTCCTCTGCTGTTAACTATCTAAGGGATATAGAAGACTTTACTAAGACAATAGGACTTGGTAGTGTTGCTACTGTTTCTGGTAGATATTATGCTATGGACAGAGATAACCGTTGGGAAAGAGTTAAACTAGCTTATGACGCTATAGTAAATGGTGTTGGAGAAAAGAATATTAGTGGTGAGCAAACTGCAATTGATTGCTACGGTAAGGATATTACCGACGAATTTATCATGCCCACTATTTGTACCGAAGGTGGCACAATCAATAATGGAGATAGTGTGGTATTCTTTAACTTCCGTCCTGACCGTGCTAGAGAGCTAACTGCTGCCTTAACACAGAAGGATTTTGATGGATTTGACCGTGAAAAAGGCCCACTAGATGTTAACTATGTATGCTTAACTAGATATGATAGTAAGTTTGAAAATGTTGATATTGCCTTTGCTCCTCAATCCCTTGAGAATACTTTAGGTGAATATTTAGCAAATAACGGTAAAACTCAGCTTAGAATTGCTGAAACAGAAAAATATGCTCATGTAACATTCTTCTTTAATGGTGGTCGTGAGCAACAGTATACTGGTGAAGACAGAGTACTAATCGAATCACCAAAGGTAGCAACCTATGATTTAAAACCTGAAATGAGTGCTGTAGAAGTTACTACTCAGGCTATAGACAAAATCAAAAACGGTGGTTATGATGTTATTATCCTAAATCTAGCTAACTGTGATATGGTCGGTCATACAGGTATTATGGATGCAGCTATTAATGCTGTTGAGGTAGTAGATGAGTGTGTAGGAAAACTTGTAGAAGCAATTCTTTCAGTTAATGGTATTGCACTAATCACCTCTGATCACGGAAACGCCGATGTAATGCTAAATGACAAAGGTGAGGTAGTAACCTCCCACAGCACCAACCTAGTGCCACTAATCGTTGCAGGATATGACTGCAAATTAACGGACGGTGTTCTAGCTGACCTATCCCCTACTATGTTAGAAATGATGGGTCTACCTAAGCCATCTGAGATGGAAGGCAGTAGCTTAATTGTTAAGTAACATTGCCTTTAAAATAATTATTAATTACTGATATACGGGAAAACGGAGTGCAACTGCACTCCGTTTTCCTATTACATTATCTTTATCTCACCTATAATTTATATTCTAAAAATCTTTTACCAAAGATACTTTCTGGTGCCGGTGAAGTGGAGACCGTCAAGATAAATACTCCAGTGGAGTGTTTATTAGGTCGACTGTCCCTTCCCTGCCAATTTATTGGCATTGAGGACAAGCCGAAGGCGTAGACCGATTGTCCGTGCATAAAAAAAGCCAGTTCTTTCGAACTGGTTTTTTTGGTGCCGGTGAAGGGACTCGAACCCCCACGGTCGCCCGGATGATTTTGAGTCA
>CAYJEQ010000029.1:0-29988 GCA_964369235.1 uncultured Oscillospiraceae bacterium
CCTCTGGTTGTGGTTCACCCTCTGGTTGTGGCTGACCCTCTGGTTGTGGTTCACCCTCTGGTTGTGGCTGACCCTCTGGTTGTGGTTCACCCTCTGGTTGTGGCTGACCCTCTGGTTGTGGTTCACCCTCTGGTTGTGGCTGACCCTCTGGTTGTGGTTCACCCTCTGGTTGTGGCTGACCCTCTGGTTGTGGTTCACCCTCTGGTTGTGGCTGACCCTCTGGTTGTGGTTCACCTTCCATAATAGCCTCTGCTTCAATACCCATGTAATCAACTTCCCATTCAGCAATAAGGCTGTAATCACCTATTGTAAAGTTGAAGATTAGCACTAGGGCTAGCAAAACATTCAACGACTTCATTAGAGTAAGTCTTTTGGGCTTGCTTTTTTTCATCATTTTAAATACCTCTTCCTTAGTTTTTCCGTAACATTTCTAATTGCTACATAATATACCAGTACACTATTTTGTTATATTTTTTGGAAGAATTGTATAAGTAAGATGAATATAACGCCCTTATTATATCATCGATTTTTGCAAAACGCAACACAAATTAATATTTTTTTGACAAAATTTTACCTTTTTCTTGTTTATTGACTATTTTCCCATATAAGCCCACTGTTTCAATTACTACATAATATCTCTATTTTCTACCACTACTGCCACCCCTCTATAAGATAGGCAAAATAATAAAATAACTCTTTTAATTTACTATTTAGTATGGTATAATGTAGTTTGACTTTTTATGAGTTTTTCTAATAAACACCAGTGATTGTCAGATATATAATAATCAGTGTATATTATAGGAAAGGTATGGTGATTATGAATAAAATCATAACTGGCGTAATTATGGCAGCTCTTATATTGGTTACTGGTTGCAGTAATCAGCCCCCTAGTCCTCCTAATCCTGAGATTACACCTACTCCTATGCCACTGGACGAAACCACCATTTCACTATTACAATACGATACCCTCTCTACCTCTAGCCTTACTATAGTAACTAGCCTAGGGGAGATATCTATAGAATTATATAATGAGGAAGCCCCTAAAGCTGTGGAGAATTTTACACTACTTGCAGAAGGTGGATACTACAATGGCTTAAGGTTTAATTTTGCCCAGACTAATGGCAGAATTCAGTCAGGAGATCCTGAGGACGGCAGTGGTGGTGTTAGTATATGGCAGGAGCCCTTCCCAGTGGAAATCACCAATAATCTGTGGAATTTTTCTGGGGCAGTAGGCATGGTAACCGATTCTGATGGCAATAATAGTAGTCAGTTCTATATAATCTCTGAAACCATGCTTACAGAAGATACTATCTTACAGATGTCTGAGGGAGGTTTTCCTACTAAGGTTATTAGTAAATACCAAGACGCTGGTGGAATGCCTTGGCTGGATGGGAAGAACACTGTATTTGGGCAGGTTGTAGATGGTATGGAGGTTGTAAATGCCATAAGCCAGCTATCTACTGATGAAAATCATCGTCCTATAGAGGATGTAATTATTGAAGAAATAATAGTTAAATAAAAACCGAAAGGAAGTATATATAATGATAGATGCTAAAATTAAAAGAATAAACGAACTGGCGAAAAAGTCCCGTGAGGTAGGACTTACCCCAGAGGAAGAAGCAGAAAGAGCAACACTGCGACAGGAGTATGTGGCAGCTTTTAGAGAGAGTCTAAAGTCCACACTGGACAATACCTATATAGTAGATCCAGAGGGCAATAAAACTAAGGTAACCCAGAAGTATGATCCTAGCAAAAAGGATTTTAGCTAATGGATATATTAATACTAGGATTATTAATTTTAAACCTAGTGATGCTAATAGTTATATTTGTAAAACTAGGTAAAAAGCCTTCTGGCACAAACACCAGTGATATTAATATCGAGCCCCAACTTGCCCCACTGCGACAGGAGATTTCTCAAAATATCCAGTCCTCGGTAAAAAATCTAGGAGATTTTTTAAACGAAAGCAATAAGCAGTCAGCTAGTACCCAACAGTTACAGCTAACAGCAATGGAAAAATCCCTAATGGATAAACAGGATAACCTAAACCGCTTAGTGGTGGGAAGCCTTAATCAGATGGAGGGACGATTTAAAACCTTTGCAGTGGAAAACGAGTTAAAACTGGATAATATCAGAACATCTGTAGAGAAAAAGCTAAGTTATATACAGGAAGACAATAACCAAAAGCTAGATCAGATGCGACAGATAGTGGACGAGAAGCTACAGAAAACCCTAGAAGAACGCATGACCAAATCCTTTGAGCTGGTTAATCAGCGACTGGAGCAGGTTTACAAAGGTCTAGGAGAGATGCAGACTTTAGCCGTAGGTGTGGGAGATTTAAAGAAGGTACTATCCAATGTTAAAACCCGAGGTGTGCTAGGAGAAATTCAGCTTGCAGCAATACTAGAGGAGATTATGGCACCGGAACAGTACATGGCAAATGTATCCACTAAGGAAGGCAGTAAGAATTTCGTTGAGTTTGCCATAAAGATACCTTCGGAAAATGATAGCTATATTATGCTACCTATTGACTCTAAATTCCCAGCAGATGCCTATACTCAGTTACTAGATGCCTATGATAGCGGTTCGGCTGAAGCAGTAGCAGCAGCAGTAACCCAGCTAAAAAACCGTATAAAATCCTTTGCTAAGGATATTAGGGATAAATACATAGACCCACCTAATACTACAGAATTTGCAGTGATGTTTCTTCCTTTTGAGGGGCTGTATGCTGAGGTTGTAAATCGTGGTATGGTAGAGGTACTACAAAGAGAATACCGAGTTAATATAGCAGGGCCTTCCACAATGGCAGCACTGCTAAATAGCTTACAGATGGGCTTTAGAACGGTGGCTATCCAAAAACGCAGTGGCGAGGTATGGCAGGTATTAGGAGCAGTAAAAACCGAGTTTGATAAATTCGGCAATGTGCTAATAGCTACCCAGCAAAGGCTAGAACAAGCTAATAATGAACTAGATAAGCTAGTGGGAGTGCGAACACGACAGATACAGCGCAAGTTAAAGTCGGTAACTACACTAAGCGACTACAGCTCTAATCAGCTACTGCTAGATGATGTAGCAGAGGAATAAATTATAAACTATAATTATACCCTAACCAAAATTTTATAACTGGAAAATACATTTTCATAAGTGCAACATCTAACTATACTATTTTGCATCTTAGTGACTATAAATAATAATTAAGGGTTTAGTACAGCCAAGTAGATATCCCTACAGGCTCACAGAAAGGAAGTACAATGTCAGTAAAAAGAGAAAATATTAGAAATTTCTGTATAATTGCCCATATCGACCACGGTAAGAGCACCCTTGCAGACAGAATTTTAGAGCAAACTCAAACAGTAGCAAAAAGAGATATGGAAGCTCAGCTACTAGACAATATGGATATAGAAAAAGAGAGAGGTATTACCATTAAGGCAAGAGCTGTACAGCTTGATTATCTGGCAAAAGATGGTGAAACCTATCAGTTTAATTTAATTGACACCCCAGGCCATGTTGACTTTAACTATGAGGTATCCCGTTCCCTAGCAGCTTGTGAAGGTGCAATTCTAGTAGTAGATGCTTCTCAGGGTATCGAGGCTCAGACTCTAGCTAATACCTACCTAGCAGTGGAACATGACCTAGAGATACTGCCAGTAGTTAATAAAATTGACCTACCCTCAGCAGATCCAGAACGAGTATGCACCGAAATAGAGGATATTATAGGTATTCCAGCAATGGACGCACCGAGAATTTCTGCTAAGAATGGTATTAACATTGAGGAAGTTTTAGAGCGTATAGTATCGGATATTCCATCACCTACAGGTGACGACGAAGCTCCACTACAGGCACTAATCTTTGACTCCTACTATGATGCTTATAAAGGTGTAGTAGTATATCTTAGAGTTATCCAAGGCAGTATTAAAGCAGGTATGAAAATTCGCATGATGGCAACAGGTGCCGAGTTTACTATAGTTGAGATGGGTGTAATGGGTGCAACTAACCTAATTCCACAAAATGAGCTAATCTCTGGACAGGTTGGATATATCACAGCAAGTATTAAGAATGTTAAGGATACTACCGTAGGTGATACAGTAACCGATGCAAACAACCCAGCAGAAGCACCACTACCAGGTTACCGTCAGGTAAACCCAATGGTATTCTCAGGTATCTACCCAATTGATGGAGCTAAATACCCTGATCTTCGTGATGCACTAGAAAAACTACAGCTAAATGATGCAGCCCTAACCTTTGAGGCTGAAACCTCCATTGCTCTAGGCTTTGGATTTAGATGTGGTTTCTTAGGGCTACTACACATGGAGATTATTCAGGAGAGAATTGAGCGTGAGTTTAATCTTGATATTATTACCACAGCACCGAGTGTTATCTACAATCTAACTATGGCAAATGGTGAAGTTGTCACTATTGATAACCCTACTAACTACCCAGACCCTGCACAAATTGCCTCCTCTGAGGAGCCAATAGTTAAGGCTAGTATCTTTACCCCTAGCCAGTACATCGGGAATATTATGGATCTTTGTCAGGATAGACGAGGCACCTATATTGACACTAAGTACCTAGATGCAGACCGAGTAGAGCTACATTATATACTGCCACTTAATGAGATTGTATATGATTTCTTTGACAATCTTAAATCTCGTACTAAGGGCTATGCTTCCTTTGACTATGAATTAGACGGTTACCAAACCTCCAAACTTGTTAAGCTAGATATTCTACTTAACGGTGATGTAGTAGATGCCCTTTCCTTCATCGTCCATTCTGAGAAAGCCTATGCTAGAGCTAGAAGAATGGTAGAAAAACTAAAGGAGCATATCCCACGCCAGATGTTTGAAGTACCTATTCAGGCAGCTATCGGTGGCAAAATCATCGCTAGAGAAACTGTAAAAGCTATGCGTAAAGATGTACTTGCTAAGTGTTACGGTGGTGACATTACCCGTAAGAAGAAACTTCTTGAAAAACAGAAGGAAGGTAAGAAGCGTATGCGTCAGCTTGGTAGCGTAGAGGTTCCACAGGAAGCCTTTATGTCAGTACTAAAGCTAGACTAGGACAATTAATAGACTTTATATTAATAGTTGAGATAAAATTCTATTGGGGTGCTATTCCTTGCCATCAGTAAGGGACAGCACCCCAATATTTGCTATAGAGCCTATTAACATAAATATCCCCAACATTTCTTTTGATTAACCTAAAGAAGTGTTGGGGATTTAGCTTTGTTATATATTAGGGTTCTATATTAATCGTTGGTGTGCCCTCCCTCGCCGACGGCGAGGGAGGGCACACCATATAATTTTACCTAGGCATTTTGTAAGGAACCTATATTAGTTAGGTGCTTTGTCTTAATTTGTTGCTGGTGGCTGTGTTGTTTCAGGCACTTCTGTTGTTTCAGGCACTTCTGCTGTTTCAGGAGCTTCTTCTGTTGCTGTAGTTTCCTGTGTAATAACAGTTGTATCGGCTGTTTCGGTATTACTATCAACCACTGCAAAATCCTCAAAAATTTCCGTTAATCTTGCGATTTCTGCCTCCATAGCCTCTAGGCTTTCCAGTTTATCTGCTGACTGTTCCACTCCTACTACCTGTAGGTTTTTAATACTATCTCTTTCCTGCTCTAATAGTGTTAGCTGGGATACAGTTTGTATTAGACTATCCTTTAAACCACTGTCTTCACTGTCAAGTAGTCTATTATCTATAATCTCAAATCTCATTAGTAGTATGCTTTCATATAAACTATTAAGACTACTTTGGTATCTTTCTAGCTCCCCATGGATATCAACATACTCTCCCCCTAGCTGTATATTACTAAGGAACTGCTGATTTTCCACATTTACCTGTAATTTTAGCTGGGTGTATTCATTGTACAGATTACTAAACACATTACTGGACTGCTGATGATAATCTTCATAATAGAAATCCCCGTTGCTGTTAACCTGTACACCTTCTGGAACATATAGCACTATACCATTGAAATGTCCCATAGAATGACTTACTACCTTCTCTACAAAGTCCTCACCTACTGGCTCAGGAGCTCTATGTATATCTATTTTTGCAGTGTTACCTTCTACATTTATATCTACAGTGCTTTTGTAAAGTACAGGATCATCAATTTCTACATAGACCATGCCATTACTAGAGTTTTGCACTCTAAAATAATAATTATCGGTAAGTTCTATATCCACTACCTCTACAGTTTCTTCTAGTTCATACCTTTGAGTATTGTCAAAATCCCCCTGAGATACTATGGCATTATATATATTAATTAATTCTTTTGACGCCATATTAAGACTTACCAGCCCTGCTACTACTGATATTAGTCCGATGGCTAGGGATATTATCCCAATCTTTTTAATCATGTTATTTCCTTCCTTTCGACAAAGTATTTACCCTAATCTTTCTTTTTAAAGTTAAAGGGTATATGAAGTTTCGCCCCTGTTTTTACCAGCATAACCACCATCTTTATTAGGTGGAAAGCTGCCACTACTATTGCTATACAGGTAGCAACCGACCATAGGGGGATTTTTTTAATATTATCAAGATGCTTTTTCATAATGCTACTATTCCTTTCCTATGTGTGATATTCTACACCTAGACTTATGCAGTTTTATTACCTAGATGTTTTATAGTTCTACCTATGTATAGTACAAATCTTTTTATTAGGTTAAGTACATATTTTAAAATCCCTAACACTCCACAGGTAAGAGCAACCGATAATGCCATTATAGCTATAGAGAAGAATATTATTGTTGCCGCTGCTGTATTTGGTATTACGGCCATTACTGTCATAACAGCAAATATTCCTGCACCACCTGCTATAAACATTCCCAATAGTCCCATAAGCACAGCAAAGACAAAAGCAAAAAATCCAAATATAGCCCCAAGAATTACCCCACCTACACCTAGAAATACAGGGGTTAATATCATTAACATAATAAGGAATAATATAGCCTTACCAATGGCGCCTAGCCCTGAGGCTACACTTTTACTGGCAGTTATACCTTTGTTTAAGGTATTGGCAAATTCCTGTGTGGACATATTACTTTCACTGATAATCTGTGCTGCCATAACAGTAGGCTCACCTAGAGAGATGGCAATTTCATCGTCGCTTTTTCCTTGACGCTTACCCTCCTCAAAATACTCTGCATAATCTCTTATAATATCATCTACTTCCTTTTTAGAAAGCTGTTTCTTTAGTTCTTTTTCCAGTTTACCTAGATATTCTAATCTACTCATCTGCCTCTGCCTCCTTCTTTCGTTCTATAATCTCGTTAACCATCTGGGAAAACTCTCGCCAATCCTCCTTGAGAGAATTAAGATAAGCCTTGCCTCTTTCGGTTATATGATAATACTTCCTTGCTGGACCTACTGCACTTTCCCTTAGATAGGTAACAAAATACTCTTCCTGTGTCAGTCGCCTAAGTATGGGGTATACTGTACCTTCATTTATCTCGGTATACTCTGCAATATTTTGTACAATCTCATATCCATACATATCACTACTATCTATTAGTGCCAGTACGCACATTTCGATTACACCTTTTCTAAACTGTGTATTCATGCTGCACCTTCCTTTCCTAGTTTTGTTATTTAATACTAGCAGATACTGCTGAGTTCTTATACATATCCAGTATCTCTTTAAAAATTATTCTACTCACTGGAATTAACCCTATATCAAGCACTATAACTAATTATTAATAACCATAAGATCACTGCTATTCTTTAGGTATTATATCTCTACCATGTATTCATTATAACACACTACCTTGTATCACACAATACCTAGTATCATTAAATACTAATAAAAAACTATTTTTATATAAATACTCTATTTTTACTCTTAATATTTCATATATAGCTATGCACTAAGCATAATTAATCATAATAAAATTAAAATCCCCACTGGAAATTATGTATTAATTTTACATTAGATCAATCTACTTACAGATAAAAAATCTTAACACTATCTTAATAAATCATATATATTTTCTTACAAGCAAGATATAAACACTACTTACTAAGCCTTCCCTATAGGAGAGGTAACAAGGGTGTCGGCAGAGAGGGTTATAAGTTAAAAAGTAATAGTGAAAAGTGAATACATCCAATTGTATTGGCTGGAGAAGAGTGAAGAGTGAAGAGTGTAGAGTGAAGAGTGTAGAGTGAATAGTGTAGGAGTGGCTTCGCCACATTATTAAATATATTTTGCCTTAGCAAAATACCATAATTTTTCATTCTTCACTTTTCATTTTTCACTATTTTACCCAATGGGTAAAATATAAATAATCTCCACTTCGTTAGGATTATTTATAAGTGAATAGTTAAGAGTGAAAAGTGAAGAGTGTTGGTGTGGCTACGCCACATTATTAAATATATTTTGCCTTAGCAAAATACCTTACTTATTAACTATTACTTATTACCTTTTACCTATTATATGGAGTGGCTACGCCACATATTAAATATATTTTGCCTTAGCAAAATACCATAATTTTTCATTCTTCACTTTTCATTTTTCACTATTTTATCCTATGGGTAAAATATAAATAATCTCCACTTCGTTACGATTATTTATCCCTCGCAGGGCGATTTTAGACGCCTTGCTCTCGCCACTGTGTGGCAACCGAGCAAATGGCAAATTTATATTATACTCATACTTCGTATAATATAAATAATCTCCACAAAAGAAAACTACCACCATCTCCTTAGACAGTGGTAGCTTATTTTATCAGTATCTATATCTCTTAGTTAACCTATATAATCTCACCTAAAGTAGCCTAGCAATCAGCAATTAACTTTGTTATTACTTCATTTATTACTATAGGATTTCCTCTACCTGAGGTTTTTGCCATTACCTGACCTACCAAGGCTTTAAAGGCATTGGTTTTGCCATTTTTATAGTCATTAACTAGTTTTGAAGAGCTTTCTATTACTTCCTTAGCAATGGCTGTTATTGTTTCCTCATCACTAATCTGTCCTAGATTATTACTATCTACATAGGATTTAACACTGGTAATTTCTTTATTCCACAGCTCTCTAACCAGCTTCTTACTAACACTGCTGTTAATATATCCACTGCCAGAAAGCTCTGCTAATTCCCCTAGGATTGTAGCTGAGATTTTAGGTAGCTGTTCATCTTCTCCCATTAACCCTAATACCTCACCTATAATTAGGTTAGCTAGAGTTTTAGTATAGGTAGTTTCCTTTGCTGATAGCTCAAAGTAATTTGCTATCTCCATATCCCCTACTATTATCTCGCTATCATAGGAAGTCAGCCCATATTTACCCATGTAGATTTCCTTTCTAGCATCAGGTAGCATTGGAATACTATCCACTATTCCCTGTAGTTTTTCCTGAGAGGTAATTATAGGGGCAAGATCAGGGTCTGGGAAATATCTATAATCATTAGCATCTTCCTTCTTTCTCATCGAGAAGGTTTTCCCTGTAGCTTGATCGTATCTTCTAGTTTCCTGTACTATCTCCTCACCTTTTTCCACCAGTTCCACCTGTCTTTTGTACTCGTATTCTATAGCCTTAGTAATAAACTGGAAGGAGTTAAGATTTTTCATCTCTGTTCTGGTGCCAAATTCCTGCTGTCCTAATTTTCTTACAGATAAATTTACATCACAACGGAGAGATCCCTCGTTCATTTTACAATCGGATATACCAGTGTAAAGCAGTATAGCACGAAGTTTCTTAAAATACGCCACTGCCTCACTGGCAGATCTCATATCTGGCTCGGACACTATCTCAATTAAAGGCACCCCACAACGATTACAGTCAATCATTGTGCCTTCCTTCTCATCATGTACCAGTTTGCCAGCATCTTCCTCAATATGAATACGGGTAATGCCTATCTGCTTTGTACCTTCTTTAGTTTCTATATCTAGGTGACCTTCATAGCACAGTGGCAGATCATACTGGCTAATCTGATACGCCTTAGGTAAATCAGGGTAGAAGTAGTTCTTTCTATCCTGTTTGGAAAAACTACTAATTTTACAGTTAGTTGCCACCCCAGCCTTAATAGCTGAGTTTACCACCTGTTCATTTAACACAGGTAGTGTCCCTGGCATACCTAAACACACTGGGCATACCTGTGTATTAGGCTCTGCCCCAAAGTCCGTAGGACAGCTACAAAATATCTTTGTTTTAGTACCTAGCTCACAGTGAACCTCTAAGCCGATAACCATTTCATAATCTTTAATCACAGCCCTTAACCTACCTTTCTCTATATTTTATTTAGGTGATAAGCACCTGTTTCTCTCTCATAGGCATATCCTACTCGGTACAAGCTGGCCTCACTAAAGGCTTTCCCTATAAGCTGCATTCCCAGTGGTAAGCCATCTTTATTCTCCCCACAAGGTAGTGCTAGGGAAGGCAGTCCTGCAATATTAATAGGTACAGTACATATATCACCCATGTACATCTCCAGTGGGGTTTCGGTTTTTTCGCCGATTTTATAGGAGGCTGTAGGTGCTACTGGTGATAGGATACAATCATAATCATCAAAAACCTTAGCAAAGTCCTTCATTATAAGGGTTCTCACCTGTAGGGCTTTTTTATAATAAGCGTCGTAATAACCTGAGCTAAGGGCAAAGGATCCCAGCATAATTCTACGCTTAACCTCTTTACCAAAGCCCTCACTACGGGATTTTTTGTACAGTTCTTCTATATCTACAAAATCCTCAGTACGGTATCCATATCTAATACCGTCAAACCTAGCTAGGTTTGAGGACGCCTCAGCACTGGAGATTACATAGTAAGCTGGCAGTGCCAAATCAAGTGAAGGCAGTGACACCTCTGTAATAGTTGCCCCAAGGTTTTCGTATACCTTAGCAGCTGATATTACCGACTGGCGTACTTCATCAGAGATACCCTCACCAAAATATTCCTTAGGCAGGGCAATTTTCATACCCTTAACCCCTTTGTCTATGTCCTTAATGTATTCCCCATAGCCTCCCCTTACAGAGGTGCTATCCTTGCTATCATAACCACTTATTGCTGACAGTACCATAGCATTATCCCTTACATCTTTAGTAAGAGGGCCTATCTGGTCTAGGGAGGAGGCAAAGGCTATTAACCCATTACGTGAAACAGTTCCATAGGTAGGTTTCATTCCTACTACCCCACAGAAAGCTGCTGGCTGTCTAATAGATCCACCAGTATCAGAGCCTAGGGTAAACACAGCTAAATCTGCTGCCACTGCTGCTGCGGAGCCACCTGAGCTTCCCCCTGGTACATATAGGGTGTTTCGTGGGTTTTTAGTTACCTTAAAATAGGAGTTCTCTGTAGTTGATCCCATAGCAAACTCATCCATATTAAGTTTACCTAGCATAACTATATCATCACCCTTTAATTTTTCCATAACATGGGCGTCATAAGGTGGGATAAAATCCTTTAACATCTTAGAGGCACAGGTTGTAGCTATCCCTCTAGTACAGATATTATCCTTTATTCCACAAGGTACCCCAGCCAGTGGGGAAAGTTTCTCACCTTTAGCTCGTTTATTGTCCACCTCTTTTGCTTTTTCTATAGCCTGTGTATCATTATAGGAGATATATGCCCCTATCTCTTTATCTTTACTCTTAATACTATCTATATATGATCTGGTGATTTCCTCAGAGGAAAACTCTCCAGCTGTTAACTTTTCCACCGTTTGGGCAAGGGTTAGTTTAGTTAGTTCCATCTATAATCACACCTTTCTTTAATTCCTAGATTAATCCAACGCTAGGTTATTCTATAACCTTTGGTACAGTAATATACCCACCTGAGGTTGTGGGGGCATTTTGTAATAGTTCCTGTCTTGTGGCACTTTCCTCTACTATATCAGCTCGGAACACATTGTCCATAGCCACTACATGGGCAGTGATTTCCACCCCTTCGGTATCTATCTCAGCAAGCTGATTAGCAAAATCTATAATAGCTTCCATCTCTGGTGCCATAGTCTTCTTCTCCTGAGGAGTTAAAAATAACCTAGCTAGATGTGCCACATTGTCTACATCTATTCTAGTGTAGGATTTGCGTTTTTTAGCTGTGGTGGTTTCCTCCTCCATTAGAGAGGCTAGGTCTAAAATCTCCAGCTGTTCTCTATCAACTACAGAAGGTGCCTGTGTCATAGGACAGGAAGCGTCCTTTACCTTAGGGAAGGCGATAACATCTCTTAGAGAAGACGCTCCCACCATAAGCATTACCAGTCTATCCAGCCCAAAGGCAAAACCACCATGAGGAGGTGTACCATATCTAAAGGCATCTATCATAAATCCAAATCGCTCCTGTGTTTCCTCTGGGCTAAATCCCAAAGCTAAAAACATCTGCTGTTGTACCTCTTTATTATAGATACGGATACTACCACTACCTAGTTCTACCCCGTTTAGGACTATATCATATGCCTGTGCCCTAACTCTAGCTGGGTCAGAGAATAGATATGGCATATCTTCTTCATAAGGCATGGTAAAGGGGTGGTGCATGGAGATATACTGGTTATCTTCCTCACTATATTCAAACTGTGGAAAATCTGTAACTATAAGCATTTTATAATGGTCTTTATCCTTTAGGCCAAACATATCCCCTAAATCACTTCTAAGTCCACCTAGGGTTTTTCTAACTATGTCTAACTTATCCCCACAGAATAGTATAAAGTCCCCAGCCTTGCCATCACAAGCCTTAATAATAGCTTCCATATCCTCCTGTGATAGGAATTTCCCTAGAATAGAGTAAATCTCCCCATCAGGACGAATAGCAATCCACGCCATACCTTTAGCACCGTAGGAAAGGGCTTTTCTAGTTAGTTCCTCTACCTGACTTCTGTTATAGTCTGCCCAGCCTTTTACATTAATAGCTCTTACCACACCACCACTGTCTGCCACATCTCTAAATACCGAGAAGCTACAGTTTTTTGCTATATCTGTTATGTCCACTATAGGTAGATCAAATCTCAAATCCGGTTTGTCGCTACCGTATCTATCCATTGCCTCTAACCAAGTAATTCTCTGGAAAGGCTCCTTAAAGTCCACATCTAAAGCACCTTTAAACACATATTTAAATAGGTTTTCCAGATGGTTTAATATATCTTCCTGTTCTACAAATGCCATCTCCATATCCACCTGAGTAAATTCTGGCTGACGGTCTGCTCGTAAATCCTCATCTCTAAAACATCTGGCAATCTGGTAGTATTTATCTACGCCACCTACCATTAATAGCTGTTTAAATATCTGTGGTGACTGAGGCAGTGCGTAGAAAGTTCCCTTATGCACTCGGCTAGGCACTAGATAATCCCTAGCACCTTCTGGGGTGCTTTTGGTAAGTATAGGGGTTTCCACAGCGATAAATTCCTCATTATCCAGATAGTCCTGTACTAGTTTTTGCACCTTATGTCTAAATTTTAGATTGTTTAGTATTTCTGGACGGCGAATATCAAGAAATCTATATTTAAGGCGTAAATCCTCTCTAACATTCCCCTCATCTTCTAAGGAGTAAGGCAGTGGCTCTGCCTGAGAAAGTAGCTGTAAATCACTGGCATAAAGCTCCACAGTACCTGTTTTAATCTTAAGGTTTACTGTTTCCTCATCTCTCAGTCTAATTAGACCTTTAAACTGGACTACACTTTGATTTTTAAGACCTTCCACCTGTGCAAAGTCTGATTTATCCATATTATTGCTATCGCATACTATCTGTACTGTACCCTCTCTATCCCTTAAATCGATAAAGATAACACCACCCATATCACGCTTGGTTTGTACCCAGCCTGAAAGGGTAACTTCTACACCTATCTCCTGTTCGCTAATTCTGCCACAATACATTGTTCTTAGCATAATCCTATTCTCCCCTTTATGAAATGTATATATAATCTTACCATCTGTATTAATCTATGTTTTGCTGGAGTTTTTTAAACAAAAAACTTTCGTTACAGAAAACAAAAAACCTCCATCCCAGCCCAGACTGAAAGAAAAACTTTCGTTACAAAAAACAAAAAACCCCCATCCCAGTTGGGACGAAAGTTTACTTCCGCGGTACCACCCAAATAGATTTAATTTAATAAATCCTCTCATCGGTACGGATAATTTTACCTATTATAGTTAATATTATCGATACCTACTGACTTAACGGGTCAGGGGCGTCTAGCTCTACTAATATAAATACTTAAAGTATTAATACTTTTGGACTAGCAACTCCGAGATGTTCTTCTTTTAAAAATCCGTACTGTGTCGCACCCTAGGCAAAACCTACCACAGCTCTCTGTAACAATCATCTTAAAATACTCTTCTCATCATAGTCTTTATTATGGTATTATTTAATTGTTTACCATATTACAGTATTACATCGCTTTTGTCAATAGTTTTTTGGTAATTGGATAAAAAATCACCCCTTAATACTATTATTTACCTATCCAGCGGCTTTATCCCTAGATTTTCTTGATTTTATAGGGGGTATTTGTTATAATAAATGCCAATACCCTAAAATACTTTTTATGAGAAGTTTCGAGGTATTATTTATTACCCTAATACCCCTAATATTTCTAGCTATAGCCATATTTATATTTACACAGGAGCTACCACTAATTTTCTAGTAAGGGTAGCTAATAGAAAGGATCTCTATGAATGATTTTATAAAAAATATATTAAAAGGTGGTATTATCGGTATCGCCAACGCAATCCCTGGAGTAAGTGGAGGTACTATGGCTGTTGTGCTAGGTATCTACGATAGACTTATCGGTTCTGTAGGAGGATTTTTAAAAGATCCTGTAGCTAATGTAAAATTCCTGCTACCTATTGGTATAGGTGCTGGGGCAGGCATTGTGCTTTTTGGCAGTTTAATCGAGTTTCTTATAACTCATTATCCCACCCCTACCAATATATTCTTTGCCATACTAATAATATATAGTATTCCCTCTATCTACCGTAAGGCACTATCCCTTGGTAGCCCTAAAAGCTACCACTACGGTGCAATGATACTGTGGATTTTGATAATGATTGCCCTAGCTATCTTTGGTGGAGTAGGCAGTAATCAGATTATAACTGAGCTTTCTCTAAGCACCTCCATCTACCTTGCCTCCATCTCCTTTGTGGCTGCTGTAGGTATGCTACTACCGGGGGTAAGTGGCTCTATGCTACTATTAATGTTAGGTGGCTACTACACTATTATATCTGCTGTATCCAATCTTGATATAATCATGCTACTACCAGTGGCAGCAGGTATTGGCCTTGGGCTGTTAGTAGGTGCAGTGATGATTAATTTCTGTTTAGAGAAGTTTCCTCTAATTACCTACTGGTCTATAATCGGTCTAGTTCTAGGGTCTATTATATCGGTGGTGCAAAACGCCCAGCTACAAACAGCTTCTACGACACAGCTTTACCTATCTGCATTTGTGGTGATTGTGGTAGTGGCAGTAGCTAAGAGTATTTCTCAAGCCACCCACCCCTAATCCCAACCAGTTTTATGATGGCAGATAGGCTTACTATTTGTGTCAAAGCCTATTGTAAGGCGAAAGCATTACTGCAAGGCTTTTCCTTAATACTAATCCTATCTGCTAATCATAAAATCTGCGACCTAAACACCAAGCATATTCGCTTGTAGCTAGGCAGAGGACAACGGCATACTCTCGTCTGGCTAGGAGGATAACAAAGCTAGAAGTGAATATGCCCAGTGTTTAGGCTGGTTCGGATTAAGGTGTGGGTGGCTCCCTAAAGAAAAAAACATCTAAATAAACCTTTCCCATCTTGCTGTATTTAGTAAGGTGGGATTTTTTTACCTTAATAGGCAATTAGGGTATTATTTAGGTATAGATAGATAGAATTTTATTAATATAGGGTATTTTTTCTACCTAAACTTAAAAAAATGTATTTTTTATGAGAGTTTTGTTAAAATACCCCTTTTATATTTCATAGAAAAATGTTATATTATAAGTTGTATAATCAGCTAGGATATTAGACAAACTGCAAACCTAGCCATGAGGGGTATGGTTTATAAATAACCATCTGCCCTAATTTTAATAATAAATGGAGGTGTATTGGTGAAAAAAGAGAAATCTTGTGGCGCATTAGTGGTTAGAGATAAAGGCGAAAAACCAGAGCTACTGCTGCTAAAACATAAATACGGTGGACATTGGTCCTTTCCAAAAGGCCATGTAGAAGCTGGCGAAACAGAAGTTCAGACAGCTTTACGAGAGGTTAAGGAAGAGACAGGACTTACTATAGAGCTATTAAAAGGTTTTAGACAAAGTGTTGAATACTACCCTAAGCCCAATGTAAAAAAACAGGTTGTGTACTTTTTGGGATATGCCCAGCAGTGGGACGCAGTACCTCAAGAGGAAGAAATCAGCGAAATTCGCTGGGTACTTCTAGAGGACGCCCATAAAATTGTAACCTTTAGAAATGATAAATTTCTTATAAACAAAGCCAAGATGCATGTTAGAGCACTGGGCATACTAAAATAATAATTTATAACTATAACTCTGCAAAACTTTCTTCAAAACCCTGTAAATCATTACTACTAAGATATATAGGCAAAATCTGAGAGTTTTCTAGTTGTGTGTTTTTGACAATCCTAAGCTATTATTGGTAATTGCATCCAATAATAGCTTAAATCCATCTAAAACTAATAATTTAACCCCTTAGTTTTTTGTTATAGTAAAGGTTTGGCTGTACAGGTATTGACCCACATATATTATAATATATACCCTAAGCCTCCCCCTCTATATAAATAGGTTTTATTTATATAGTACCCTACAACCTTTACCTAGAGAAAGGCAATATAATATGTTTACAGATAAACAAAAAAAACCTATATTTTCCTCCCCTACCCAAGCCATTGCTGTAAGTTTCTTTATGGTTATTGCCGTGGGCAGTTTACTACTATCCCTGCCTATCTCCTCAAAATCAGGAGATTTCACCCCCTTACTAGACTGTATATTTACAGCTACCTCAGCAACCTGTGTGACTGGACTTGTAGTATATGATACCTATCAGCACTGGTCGGTCTTCGGCCAACTTATTATTCTACTATTAATACAGATAGGTGGTTTAGGTCTTGTTACCCTAACCACATTCTTTACAGTTATTATGGGTAAAAAACTAGGGCTTCGTGGCCTACAGCTTGCCCAAGAATCGGTAAACTCCACCTCCCTAGCCGACGCTAACCGAATTGTAAGATTCGTTGTTACTGTTTCTCTATCTGTGGAGCTTATTGGGGCATTGCTACTATCCTTTACCTTTGTGCCAAAATTTGGCACTGAGGGAATATTCATCTCTATATTCCTAGCTATATCAGCTTTTTGTAATGCTGGATTTGATATACTGGGCAGAGAGCTTCCCTATATATCCCTAGTGGATTATGTAGATAATTTTAATGTTAACTTTACCATATCCATGCTTATTATAATCGGTGGTATTGGTTTTGTGGTTTTAAGCGACCTTATTAAATACAAAGAAACAAAAAAACTAATGCTTCATACGAAAATCGTTCTAAGCGTTACTGCTGTACTAATTCTTTCTGGATTTATCGGTATTGCCATACTGGAGTGGAACAATCCCACTACTCTGGGAGAGCTACCATTTTTACAGAAACTAGGAGCTTCCTACTTTCAGTCGGTAAGTACCCGTACTGCTGGATTTAACACAGTAGACCTTGCTACAATGCATGATTCAACTAAAATATTTATGGGTATTCTTATGTTTATCGGTGCTGCCCCTGGCTCTACAGGTGGTGGTATTAAGATAACTACTGCAACGGTGGTGGTAATGACCATTGTTTCGGTAATTAGAGGCTATGATGATACTATAATCCTAAAAAGACGAGTTAATAAATCCCATGTATACAAATCCCTATCGGTATTAGTTATAGGTATGCTTGCTGTGGTATTCTCTACTGCAGTGCTATTTACTACCATGCCAACAGGCAGTGTTACAGGGGTGGATAGCTTCTTTGAGTCTGTATCAGCCTTTGCTACTGTAGGGCTTTCTGTAGGGGTTACAGGCATTGCCAACCTAACCTCTAAGATGGTGCTAATACTGCTGATGTTTGTAGGTCGTGTAGGCCCTGTATCCTTTGCTCTATCTATGGCAATGAGAACAAAAACCACAAAATCCAAGATAATCCCTGATGCAGAGATTATTGTGGGATAACTAATAATATAAATCAAAAAATAATATCACACTTATAGTTTTGTGGTTTACCCAGTATTTAGACAAATCGCAAAACACTAAGAAAGGATGGTCATAAATATGGAACAAACTGCACCAACAAAAAAACCAATAGTATTTTCTGGTATACAGCCTACAGGTAGCTTTACCCTAGGCAACTACCTAGGAGCAGTAAAAAACTGGGTAGCTATGCAGGATGATTATCGCTGTATATACTGTGTAGTAGACCAGCACGCCATAACTGTTAAACAGGAAGCTGCTAAGCTCCGTCAGAATACCCTAGAAGCCTTTGCCACCCTACTGGCTTGTGGTATAGATACCGATAAGTCTGTACTATTTATTCAGAGCCATGCTGCTACTCATGCACAGGGGGCTTGGGTACTAAGCTGTTACACCCAGTATGGAGAGCTAGGTCGTATGACACAGTTTAAGGATAAATCAGAGCGTCACCCAGAAAACATCAATGTAGGTCTATTTACCTACCCTGCCCTAATGGCAGCAGATATTTTACTATATCAGGCTGATATGGTGCCTGTAGGGGATGATCAGCGTCAGCATCTCGAGCTTACTCGTGATATTGCAAATAGATTTAACCACTATCATGGCAAGGTGTTTACAGTGCCAGAAGGCTACTATCCTAAGGTTGCTGCAAGGGTTATGTCCCTACAGGATCCAACTAAAAAAATGTCAAAATCCGATGAAAACCCAAATTCCTATATACTGTTAACAGACACTGATGCGCAGATTATGAATAAGTGTAAGCGTGCTGTTACCGACTCAGAAGCTATGGTAAAGTATGCCCCAGGTAAAGATGGTATTAACAATCTTATGAGTATCATGAGTGCTATTACAGGGGAAAGTTATCAGGAAATTGAAGAAAAATTTGCTGGCAAAGGCTATGGGGACTTTAAGGTAGCTGTGGCTGAAGCTATTATCTCAGAAATCGCACCTGTAAGAGAGAGATTTAACGCTATTATGGAAAATAAAGATACCCTAATAGACAGCTACCGTAAAGGCGCAGAGAAAGCTAAGCTAATCTCTGGCAGAACTATGGACAAGGTATATAAAAAAGTAGGATTTGTTGCACCATAACAGATTACAGACAAAATTAGCACTGGGATTATTCTCAGTGCTATAATCTTAGTATACATTTAACACACATTTAACACGACGAGGTGCATAATGACAGCTACTCCAAAATCAAAAATAGGCATAGAGGTAGAGTCTACCCCACTGCCAAAACTTATAATGCGATATTCCATTCCTGCTATCCTTAGTGGTTTAGTTAGTGCTATCTACAATATAGTGGATCAGATATTTATCGGCTGGGATTTAGGGGTTATAGGCAATTCTGCCACCAATGTAGCCTTCCCACTGGTAACTATATCCACCTCCTTAGCACTGCTTTTCGGCATGGGTAGTGCTGCTAATTTTAGTATGCATCTAGGTCGACAGGATATTAACGGTGCAAAAAAATTCGTAGGGGTGGCACTTACCTGTATTACTATATCAGGGCTAATTATCTCAGCAGTTGCACTTGCCTTTACCCAGCCACTACTGACCTTTTTTGGTGCTACTTCTCAGAATATAGGCTATGCCTCCACCTACACTAGAATTGTTGCCATAGGCTACCCTATGGCTATGATGACCGTAGGTGGTAGCCATCTTATTAGGGCTGATGGCTCTCCTAAGGCTGCCATGAAGGCAATTATGTCTGGTGCTATACTTAACTGTTTTCTTGATCCTCTGTTTATATTTGGTTTTAATATGGGGATTGCTGGGGCTGCTTATGCCACCATTACAGGACAGTTTGTATCACTTATAATGGTAATTAACTATTTTAAAAAATTTAAAACCTTCCCAATTAACAAGGAAGTATTAAACTTTACCCCTCATACTATCCTTCGCTCTGCTATACTAGGAGTAGCACCTGCTGTAAATCAGCTTGCTATGACCATTACCCAGATTGTAATGAATAACACCTTAATATACTACGGTGGCCAGTCTATATATGGGGAGGATATCCCTCTGGCCTGTGTAGGCATTATAACAAAGGTTTATATTATCTATATAACCATTGTAGTTGGTATTGCTCAGGGAACCCAGCCTATTGTAGGTTATAATTTCGGTGCCTGTAAGTACGATAAGGTAATGGAATGTTATATAAAATGCTGTCAATACGGTTTTGTGGTGTCTATATTTTCCTTTATTGCCTTTCAGTTTTTCCCTAGGCAGATAATCTCCATCTTTGGAACAGGTAGTGAGGAGTATTTCCAGTTTGCCCAGCAGTATTTTAAAGTGTATATGTTCTTTACATTTTTAAACTTTATCCAGCCTATAACAGGTAATTTCTTTACAGCTATTGGCAAAGGTTTTATGAGCTCCTTTGTATCTTTAACAAAACAGCTACTATTCTTAGTACCACTAATTATTATTCTGCCAAAATTCATGGGTATTGATGGGGTACTATATGCAGGCCCTGTGGCAGATATAATGGCATTTGTCACTGCTGTAGTTATTACCCGTCGTGAATTTAAGATACTTAAAAAAATGCAAGCAGAAAAGAATATCCTACCACCAAATACAAATCCTGTGATTTCATAGTATAATTGATTGTCAGTTATTCTATGAAGTTATAAGAAGTTTTGTGAATATTCTGCAAAAAAAATTGTAAGCTATTGATTTTCTACCTTTTTGGTGTATAATGAAAATCAGCAGAGTAAATAATAACTCTGCTAAACAAATTAACATTTAAAAATTAAGGGAGGATATTTATTATGGCATTAGAACTAAACAAAGATAATTTTACATCTGAGGTACTGGAAAAAGAGGGCGTAGCGTTAATAGACTTTTGGTCACCTAGATGTGGTCCATGTATGATGATGGCTCCTATTTTTGATGAAATATCTAAAGAAATTGGTGATAAAGCTGTAGTTGCTAAGGTTAATGTTGATGCAGAGCCAGAACTAGCAATGAAATATGGCATTATGACCATCCCAACATTTATGACCTTTAAAAACGGTGAAACAGTTGACCAAACTATTGGGGTTACTCCTAAGCCTAAACTAATCGAAATGGTTGAAAGCATCTAAAAAATAAATTGACTGGAGGAGTTTGTAATGGCTTTAGAACTTAATAACGGCAACTTTGAGCAAGAGGTGGTAAACTCTGGTAAGATAGCCCTAGTTGATTTCTGGGCTACTGACTGTCCTCAGTGTGCAAGACTTTCCCCAATTATCGACCAACTGGCAGAAGAATTAGCTGGCAGTGTGGTAGTTGGTAAGGTAAATGTATACGAAGGCGACGAGCTACCTATGAAGTATGGTATTCAGGCACTACCTACAGTATTTATCTTTAAAGATGGTAAAATTGTAGGGGAATCCTTTGGTATGGCATCAAAAGAAAAGCTACTAGGCCTTATTGAAAGCGTTAAGTAGTAATATCTAATACAAATTATAATCTGGCACAGATGGTTAAATCATCTGTGCCAGATTTTTGTATTAAAAAAGTTATAATGTGGTGAGTTGTTCTTTTAAAACAAGTCTACATCTTAACTAGACTAAAGTATAATATATAGATATGTCAGGTTGGGGTTGGTTATGTATCCACCTCTATATTAATTGTTGGAGTAAAATTTTGTTGGGCACTGTTCCTCGCCGATGGCGAGGAACAGTGCCCAACAGTTGCTATAGAAATTCATTATATAATACAAGAGTTTTCTAATCCTTATATTAGAACTGTGCGCTACCTGTTGTTCTTGGGAAAGGTATTACATCTCTAATATTGGACACAGCAGTAACATACATTACCAGACGCTCAAAACCAAGACCAAAGCCTGCATGTTTTGTGCTACCATATCTTCTTAAATCTAGGTACCAGTCGTAATCTTCTAATGGTAGTCCCATTTCTTCAATACGGGAAACAAGAACATCATAACGCTCTTCTCTCTGGCTACCACCGATAATCTCACCAACACCAGGGACTAGTAGGTCACAAGCTGCAACGGTTTTATTATCGTCATTTAGACGCATATAGAAAGCCTTAATATCCTTAGGATAGTCGGTAACGAATACAGGCTTACCAAATACCTTCTCAGTTAGGTATCTCTCATGCTCTGTTTGTAGATCACAGCCCCAATGTACTGGGAACTCAAACTGATCCTTAACCTTTAATAGTTCTTCGATTGCGTCGGTGTAGGTGATTTTACCAAAGTCAGCAGACACAATGCCTTCTAGTCTTTCGATTAAGCCTTTATCATAGAACTGGTTAAAGAACTTCATCTCTTCTTTACAGTTTTCTAGTATATAGGAAATTACGAATTTCATCATATCTTCTGCAAGCTCAATATCATCGCTTAAATCAGCAAATGCAATTTCTGGCTCAATCATCCAAAACTCTGCTGCGTGACGAGGTGTATTGGAGTTTTCAGCTCTAAATGTAGGGCCAAAGGTATATACATTGGAGAAAGCCATAGCCATTGTTTCAGCAGATAGCTGTCCAGAAACAGTAAGGCTGGTCATTTTACCAAAGAAATCTTCCTTGTAATCTACCTGTCCATCTTCGGTCATAGGAGGGTTAGTGTCAGCTAGAGTAGTAACCCTAAACATCTCACCAGCACCTTCACAGTCACTACCTGTTATAATAGGTGTGTGTGCATAAACAAACCCTCTGTCATTAAAGAATTTGTGGATAGCATAAGCAGCCACCGAACGCACTCTAAACACTGCACTAAATGTATTAGTACGAGGGCGAAGATGTGCAATGGAACGCAGATACTCTAGGGAGTGTTTTTTCTTCTGTAGTGGGTATTCGGGAGAGGAAACCCCTTCCACCTCTACAGAGATTGCAGTTAGCTCAAAAGGCTGTTTTGCATTAGGTGTTAGTACCACATTGCCTGTAACGATAATAGCAGCACCAACATTTAGCTTTGCAATATCTTTATAGTTGTCTAGCTTGCTTTCCTCTAGGACAACCTGTAAACTGCTAAACTGGGAACCATCATTTAGCTCAATAAATCCAATGGATTTGGAATCTCTAATAGTTTTAATCCAACCACATACAGTAATGGGTGAACCAACATAATTACTTACTTCGTTAAATAGCTTTCTAATCTCGGTGCGTTTCACCTAAAAAGCCCCCTTTGACATTATATTTTATTTATAAAAATAATCTAGCATATATTATACATTATTAATGAGCTTACTACAAGGGGGGAAATTAATATTTACCTATAGGAATTATAGTTTGTCCACCATTAATAAATTAAATGTAATAACTGCCGTCATATATCACTTTAGAACATATCTCTATATTATTATATATAGTATAGGGTAGCTTATTAATAAAAACACCTATGATTTATGGGATTTGTCATATTTAAGTATATAAATTTGTAAATACTGAGGTGCATGGCTAATATTTTGCTGGATTATAGATGAAAATTACCGGTTTTACCCTTGACATATCCACCTAATAATGATAGATTTATTATGGTTTGATTTAATTAAAAAAATAAATAATTTTATTAAAAGAAGGCGGTTATTATTATGAAAAAAGTAGTACACTCTGACAAAGCTCCAGCAGCTATCGGCCCATACTCTCAGGCAATTAAAGCAGGTAACACAATCTATGTAAGTGGTCAGCTTCCTATCGACGCTACAACAGGCGAGTTTGCTGGTGCTGATATTAAGGCTCAGACAAAGCAGTCCCTAGAAAACATCAAGCACATTCTTGAGTCCGAAGGCTACACAATGGACGATGTTATCAAAACAACAGTTCTACTAAAGAACATCGGCGAATTTGCTGATATGAACGGTGTATACGCTGAATTCTTTAAAGGTGATTGCCCAGCAAGAGCTGCTTATGAAGTTGCTAACCTACCAAAGGCTGCACTAATTGAGATTGAGGCTATAGCATACAAAGCATAATCTTTGATTATGCTTTGCTTGGAAATATAAGTCTTTGGAACAAAAAGCATAGTTCCAATTTTGCCTGTGGCAAAACCGACTTATATTTCTAGACTGGGAAGATGTTATTATTTGGTTTGAGGAAACCAAACCTCCTTGCAGGAAGGGTAAACTTCTAGACTGGGAAGATTTTAAGTCTTTGGAACAAAAAGCATAGTTCCAATTTTGCCTGTGGCAAAACCGACTTATATTTCTGGACTGGAAAGATTTGATTATGCTTTCCCTAAAGCAAAATTATATATAAAGGGCAGACTTACATGGATTACTATGTTGTCCGCCCTTTTTATAATTATTTCTGCTAATTATAACCCCTCTTTAATTTTAGAAAGTCATGGATATTATATGAAAAAACTCTTACCCTTATTGGCTGGGATAATCGCCAATGTAATTTTTGGGACAACTTTATACGCTATTATACTTGCCACCAATGCCTCTGAGGGCAATTCCCTACAGCTATTGTCCTATAGATTTGTAATAGGTACTATAATACTTACCATTCCCCTAATTTTAGGGATAACTAAGCTTAGTTTTAAAGGGAAACCAGTAGCTTTGGTACTGTTACTTGCCACATCTAATCCAGTATTGTCCTTTTTAACCGAGGCTTGGGCCCTTAATATTGTGCCATCATCACAGTTTGGGGTTTTTAGTAGTTTGACACCTATTGTAACGGTTATTCTATCGGTAATCCTTATTAAAGAAAAACCCACCATTAAACAGCTACTGTTTATGCTCCTATCCGTAGTAGGGGTGTTAATTATTAACTCCTCAGGGACAATAGGCACCATTGGGATTATTGGAATACTACTAATAATTGCTAATATGGTGGCAAATAGCATATATCGTATATTTATCGGTAGACTTGCAACAGGATTTACCATATATGAGCTAACCTATCTAGTAACTATATATGGTGCTGTAATATTTACTGCAATGTCCCTGTGGGAACATATTACCTCAGGTAATGTAATAGATTACTTTGATATGGTAACTAGAATGGACTTTATGGCGCCAGTGCTGTTTTTAACTATAGGATCTACAGTTATAGCCATGGCACTAATTAACTATTCTCTATCCAATCTACCAATAACAGTTTCAGCAGCTTTGGGGAATATTATCCCTACTGTTGCCATATTTATGGGGGTGTTCTTCCTAAATGAGCCTTTTACCACAAGTGATATTATAGGCTCGGCTATAATACTCTTTAGTGTATTTGGCATTAGTTTAAGCTATGGAACCTCAGCTAATAAATCAGCAAGTAAACAAGATTAATTTTTGTAAAAGTATATAATAAAACAAGGGAAAGGAATAATTATAAAATGGAAAACAAAAGATTTATCGACTATCGCAGTGACACAGTAACACGACCTACCCCAAAAATGAGAGAGGCAATGGCAAATGCTATTGTGGGAGATGATGTATTTCAGGACGACTATACTATACAAAAACTTGAGAATTTAGGGGCTAGTATCTTAGGTAAGGAAGCAGGGCTTTTTGTTGCCTCTGGTACAATGGGTAATCAGATTGCTGTAATGACCCATATGGGCAGAGGACAGGAGATGGTAATCGGCGAAGGTTACCACATAGTATCCCATGAAAACAAAAGCTATGCCATGTTATCAGGGGTATCGGCTAATGAGCTAAAAACTGACAATGGGGTACTATATCCAGAGCTAGTTAAGGCAGCTATTAGAGATGATAGCGACCTACTACAGCCAGAGGTGGGACTTGTATGTATGGAAAACACCATAGGAAATGGCTGTGTTGCGCCTCTATCGGTAATGAAGGAAGTATATAATATAGCTAAGGAAAAGAATGTACCTGTACACCTAGATGGGGCAAGACTTTTTAACGCAGCAACTGCACTTGGGGTGGAGGCTATAGAGCTTGCAAACTGTGCAGACACAGTAATGATATGCCTATCTAAAGGTTTAGGGGCGCCAGTGGGCTCACTGCTAGTAGGTAGCAAAGCCTTTATTGCAAAAGCTAGAAAGAACCGTAAACGCCTAGGTGGTGGTATGCGTCAGGTGGGAATACTAGGAGCAGCTGGGATAATCGCCCTAGAGGAGATGACCAAAAGATTACATATTGACCATGACAATGCCAAATACATGGCAGAGGGATTTGCTAAGATGGAAGGGGTAGAGCTAGACCTTAACCATGTACAGACAAATATGGTATTCTTTAAAGCAAGCTGGAGTGATGAGATTAAAAACACCATAGTGGAAAAGTTAGAGGCACAGGGAATACTGTCCTTTGGGGAAACCGATGGTTGGTTTAGATATGTTACCCACAATGATATAACAAGAGAAGACATAGATTATACCCTAGAGAAGATTAGGGAGATAATAGCCGCCCACCTAAACACCAAGCATATTTGCTTGTAGCTAGGCTACTTCAGATTAGGTGTGGGTGGCTAGCTTAGGATAGATAGTTTATATATTGGGGCTGTGGCAAATGTGTAGAAAAGCATTTGTCACAGTCTCTTTTCTCTAAAATCCCCCTAAACCATTGATATAAGGCTAAAGTATGGTATAATAATCTAGGTAGACCTATGTCTATACCACTGGGGTATGGGCAGATAGGTGATATATTTTAGATTTAATTCAAAGGCGAGGTATATTTTGAATATAGGTAGTATAATATTAAAAGGCGCAGCACTAGCTCCCATGGCTGGAGTTGGAGATAGAGCTTTTAGAGAGATATGTATAAAGCATGGTGCAGGCTATGTAGTAGGCGAGATGGCAAGTAGTAAAGGCCTTATGTTTTCTGATAGGAAAACAGCAGAGCTACTAGAGGTAACTCAGGGACAGCGACCTATGGCAGTACAGCTTTTTGGTGATGATCCTGTGATTATGGCACAGGCAGCAGTAAAATCACTGGAATTTGGCCCTGATATAATTGATATAAACATGGGTTGTCCAGCCCCTAAAATTGCCGGTAATGGTGGAGGCAGTGCCTTGATGAAATCCCCAGAGCTGGCACAGGCTATAACAGAGCAGGTGGTAAAGGCTGTAAATATTCCTGTAACGGTAAAATTCCGTAAAGGTTGGGACGATAGTAGTGTAAATGCTGTGGATTTTGCCAAGCGAATGGAACAAGCAGGAGCAGCAGCAGTAGCAGTTCACGGCAGAACAAGAATGCAGATGTACTCCCCTCCCGTGGACATAGATATTATTAAGGCTGTAAAAGAAGCCGTGTCCATACCTGTAATAGGCAATGGAGATGTGGTGGATATCCAGTCAGCAGTGGAGATGCTCAGTCACACTGGTTGTGATATGTTAATGATAGGTAGAGGGGCACTGGGTTCTCCTTGGATTTTTAATGAGCTTAATCACTTCTTTGCTACTGGGGAGATACTTCCACCTCCTACTATAGAGGAGAAGATGGCTGTTATGGTAGAACATATGGAGCTTGCTTGTAGATATAAAGGTCAGCGAATAGCCCTGAGAGAAGGCAGAAAACACACATCATGGTATATGAAAGGCCTTAAAGGTGCAGCAGCCTTTAGACGGAGTTTTGGCCAGATAGTTACTATGGATGATGTAAGGGCACTAGCAGAAGATGTAATTGCACTAAATAATAGTGATTTACCAAAGTAGTAAAATTTACAGTATATACATAGTGTTAGGTTTGACATTTTTAGTAAAATCATATACAATACATAAAAAAAGGGTTTATCCCTAAAAATCAAAATAATAGTTTGGAAGGGGACTTTCAAAGAGGAGTTTTGTGGTTTTGGCAAATTTTATAGCCGAAATTTTGTCACTGGGTAATCATGGGGCAACACAAAACATAAAGAAAGGAATGGTTATAATTATGGATCCTGAGGGTACGATGATTTACAACATTATCTGGGTACTACTACTAATACTAATAAGTGGGTTTTTCAGCCTTAGTGAAGGGGCTGTTATTGCACTAAGTGACACAAAACTTAAGAAACTGTCAGAAGAAGGTGACAAAGGGGCTAAAAAACTACTGGCTTTAATTAAAGAGCCTAGTAAATTCCTTGCAATTGTTCAAACAGGGATTACCTTCTGTGGACTGCTGTCTGCAATGGTAGCTGTGAGAAGCTTCCTTCCTAGTATGACTACATACTTTACAGGGCTTGGTATTAGCGTAGGTTATAGTGTTGCCATTGGTATGGCTATTATAGTGGTAACCAATTCATTTTTAATGCTGATTATAGGTAAATTATTCCCAAGAAGGCTTGGTTCATACTATCCACAACAGGTAGCATTATCGGTGGCAACGCCACTACAGCTACTATCCTATCTAATGATACCACTGGTAGTTATTAGCAATAGCGCTACTAATCTACTACTTAAATTAATGGGGCTAACCGACGAGAATATGCCCGAACATCTTACAGAAGAAGAAATTCGTATGCTAGTTGATGTTGGTGAGGAAAAAGGCGTTATCGAACAGGAAAAGAAGGATATGATTAATAATATCTTTGAGTTTGATGATAGAACTGTTTCGGAGATTATGACCCATCGTATGGATGTAATAGGCGTTGATATTAACACCGATATTCACGAGATTGTAAAAACTGCTATGGACTCAGGATACTCTCGTATTCCTGTTTATGAAGATTCCATCGACCGTGTGGTAGGTATACTATACACTAAGGATTTACTGAAATTTGTTAGCTCCACCGAGGAGTTTAACATTGATGAAGTAATGAGAAAACCTATGTATGCCCCAGAATCCACTAGCTGTACCCAGCTATTAACAGAATTTAAGGTAAATAAAGTACAGTTTGCAGTGGTGGTTGATGAGTTTGGTGGCACCTATGGTATTATTACTATGGAAGATCTACTAGAAACCATTGTAGGGGATATTCAGGACGAATATGACAACGAAGAAGCCGAGATAATCGAACATGAAGACGGTAGCTTTACCTTTGATGGTAATCTTGCCATTGACGATGTAGAAAGTGCTTTAGAAACTGAAATTGCCTCCTCACAGGAGGACTGGGACACCTTAGGGGGACTGGTTATCCATGAATTAGGGAGAATCCCTGAGGATCATGAACAGGCTGAGGTAATTATATCTGGTATCCAGTTTAAGGTACTAGAGGCATTTGACCGTCGTATACTTAAGGTTAAGGCAACTTTTATAAATAAAGATGAAGATAATTAATAGATAAAATAATATTATAGGGTGCTTTTCTAGGCTATATCTAGGAAAAGCACCCTATATCTTTTACTTAGGTTTAATCTGTGGTGGGGAGGTTGCTGTTATATATTAACTCAGTTATATGTAGGGGTGAACCTATGTGTTTGCCCTTAGGTGTTGATTACTATTATTTATTAACTCTGCCTTATGCCACAGCACCTCAGCAAGTGTAGTTGATACGATAAGTTGGTAACTCTGCCTAGTCACACAGCACCTCAGCAGGGGGCGTTGCCCCATATCTTTACCATCGTAATCTTTTTATATACCTAATCCCCCACCTTACTTTTATCGTCAGATAAAAGTAGGCAAAAGCTGATTTAAGAGGGAGTTTCGATTCTCCCTCTTAAAAATCTCCCTTAAAACGACAAAAGGGGGATACACTCAGTTTCTAACTTACATCAAGTTCCTTTTGATTCCCACCCCTTACCACACACTAACCTAGATGCGTCCTAGGTAGATATTAATCAGAAGATAAGATTTTTCTTACAGAAACAAATATCTCTGTAATATCAAATAACAGTTGTATATAGAAGAGTCAAGAGAATGGCTGTCTTTGTTAATGACTGAGTTCTAAATCTCATTGTTCTGTGCCCAGTTGTTAGGGAAGGGTGAATATAGCCCTTCCCTGACTGACCACTCTATAATTCACATCTTCCTAGACTGTTTGAATTTATTCAAACAGTGGGTACATTTTATCTGACGATAAAAGTAACTG
>CAYJEQ010000030.1:0-28279 GCA_964369235.1 uncultured Oscillospiraceae bacterium
TTTTAAATGAAAAAAGTCAGTGGAAAATATATATTAGGTCTTTATGGTGTAGTGATTATATTAACTTATCTGCTTATGAAGGCAAGCGCTGCAGTTAGTGTTGAGATTTTATCATTTACATTTGTGGCTTTGACTATATTCCTAGTGATAGCCCATACTATAGTATTTGTCTTACTAAGGATTAAAATTGATAGAAATCTCGAAATGGAGGATTTTAATCCAACTTACAGGGTTTATTGCATAGGAAGAAACTTATATGTAGATCATAATAGTGGTAAGATTGCAGTAGTAAATTCTCTAAATCCTTTTCAGTCACATATAGTTAGTGTCGATATGTTAACAGAGCTAGTTGTAAATGATCATATGTTTGGTAGTGGAATGATGAGAGGTACTAGTAAGGTAAGCTTTGAATTTTACCTTGATGGTAATATAGAGAGATTTTATACACTAAAGTCACGATATAAACTGCGCCCAAAAGATAAAGCAGTACAAGGAGCTATCCAGTCAGCTAATGAAGCAGTAATAGCTATTAACGAGGCACAGCACCCCAACAGAATTTTACCCCAATAATTAATATAGAACCAAGATATATTGACTACAATAAAAGGCATACCAAGAAATTTTAACTTGGTATGCCTTAATTATATATTACTTTTCTTTATCCTTAGTAGCTTCTTCAATCTCTTTCTTAAATAGATACTTGTCTACCTTTTCTTTGATTTCTGTTGGTATTTCTCTTTTCTCGGGGAATACAGCAGAGTTTACCAGTTTATCGGTAATATCTAGTACAGGATAAACAAGGCTGTATAAACCATCTTCACTTAGATAGTCCATAACATCGTGACGAGTATGGATAAAGCTACAATCCTCTGCACCAACTCTTGAGAAATTAATAGCCGGAATACCATTATCAGCAAAAGGTATAGAATCACTAGAATAGATGTCCTGAGAAACCTTAATAGGATGTCCAGTGATTTTCATATACATATCACAGAAAGCAGTAAGCTCCTTAGAAGCAGTCAACTTACACACATTGCCACCTAGGACAGGGCCACCAACATCAACATTTATCATAAAGATATGGTTAGTAATATCGTTGTCTTTTACATAAGCATGGCTACCTTTTAAGCCAATTTCCTCAGCGCCAAACCATGCAAAGCGAAGTGTACGCATAGGTGGATTATTTAAAAAGTGCTTATACAGCTCCATAATAATTACAGAACCAGCGCCGTTATCGTAAACTCCCTTAGAAAATTCAGTAGAGTCGTAGTGAGCACCTATACAGATAATCTGTTCAGGGTAGGTGGTGCCTGTAATTGTGGAGATAACATTATGGGAAGGTTTGGTGACAGTTTCTCCTATAACCTTAAGTCTTGCTTTAGTAGCTTTTTTGCTTACTATTTCAAAAGCGTCATGAACATCAAGATGAGCTGCTGGAAGAGTACCAAAATGCTGTAGTGTTTCACGAAGTTTACGGGTGAAGAAGTCATTATCTTCTTTTTTATTAATAAGGCTACCAGAGAAGCTAACTATACCAGCCACACCAGCAGCAATAAGAGTTTTGTATGCTGGAACTCGCAGATAACCGTTAAAAAGAACGATTTTTCCCTTAGCGCCAATAAGATTAGCCTCGTTTAAATCCTCAGCATAGATAAAGTCAGCAGTAATGCCATCTTCTGGGGTGTTAGCACAGCATTTATATCCTGTGACTTTGTAAGTTTTGTGATAAGGTTCTAGAATTTCAAACTCAGCCTGATGAACTATCCCATCGGTAATGTCAAAGGGTGTTATGTCACAGCTACCACCAAAAGACTCAGCTGTATCTTTAATGATATTAGCAGCTTTTAGCTCCTCTGGGCTACCGGCAAGACGTTCAAACTCAAGTTGTTTTAAAAAATCAAAAGCTATTGTTTTATTAATCATAATTATATTTACCTTTCTATAGAGAAGTTACTCATTAATATTTAATATAGTGGAATACTATACTATTATTGTATCATATATTTTGTAAAATACAATGGGGATTATTTTTATATTTATATTGTATGTGATATATGTTTGTAGTATAATTTATAGACGGCTTTTTAATAAGAAGCTCGGGTGTAAAATAGTGCATAATACTCTTTTACACTTTTAAGCTAATAATAAGAATGAGGTAATAATGGAAAATAACTGGCAAAGAAAAATTTTAACAATATGGTTTGGGCAGTCTATATCACTGCTAACATCAATAGTGTTCCAGATGTGTGTAGTATGGTATCTAACCGAACAAACAGGATCAGCAGCAGTGCTAACCACAGCTGTAATAGCTGCCTTTGTGCCACAGGCTATTATAGGGATGTTTACTGGGGTGGTGGTAGATAGATTTGATAAGAAAAAGATAATAATCCTATCAGATTTATTTGTTGCTATTACAAGCCTAATACTGGCAGGGGTGGTTGCCTTTGGGCATTTTAATATAATAATTGTATATATAGTCCTAGCAATAAGATCAATAGGCACTGCACTACATGAGCCTGCTACTAGCGCATTAACCCCAATGTTAGTGCCACAATCACAGCTTACTAAATATGCAGGATTTTCCCAAACATTTACTATAGTATGTACTATTATTTCACCAGGACTTGCACTGATGTTAAATACAATGCTTCCTTTAGAGTATATAGTATTAATGGATGTTTTTGGAGCAATTATCGCAGTGGCTTTTATAGCGCCAGTAAAGCTACCATATCAGAAGAAGGTTAAAACAGAGATACATCTTATTAATGATTTTAAAGAGGGATATAGAGCATTAAAATCCATTAGGGGAATGACAAGTCTAATTGTTATTGGTATGGTCTACTGTATATTATACGCCCCAGTAGGGACACTTTATCCACATATTTCTATGGTATACTTTGGGTCAGGTACCCAGGGTGCAGCAGCAGTGGAATTTATCTCAGCCATAGGATCATTATTAGGATCACTAGCACTAGGGATACTAGGCAATAAACTCAGTAAATTTACAGGTTTGTGGGGATCTATACTTTGCTATGGATTAGGCTTAGTGGTAATTGGACTATTGCCACAAAGTGGTATATTTATCTTTGGGGTAATATCCTTTATTATGGGAATAAGCATACCTATATACTATGGGATAGTTACAGCAATATTTCAGATTAAAGTTTCTGAGGATTACCTAGGCAGAGCCTTTGCCATATCACAGGGGGCTAATGACCTATCAATGCCTATAGGACTTATTCTATCAGGAGTATTAGCAGATGCAATAGGGGTAAACCTACTGTTTTTAATACTTGGGATTTTAACAGTAATACTAGCAGTGATTACCACAAGACTTAATAGTATTAAAGAATGCTGTAAAGAAGATTAAATAACTATGCACAGTTAAGTATACAGATGACAACATAGATAAGGAAGAAAATTATGATAATTTTAAAAGATAATGATAATGTATTTTGTGATACCATTGGTATACATTTTACCATAGATGATAAAGAAGTTACCTTTGATATTTCTCAGATTGAAAAAGTATCTATAATTACAACTGATAGAGGGCCTTTTGAAGATGATGTGGCTTTGGCAGTTTTTATAGGTGAGGAGATATTTTTAATAAAATCCATGCATAAATCATATTCAGAGCTGATTTTTAAAGGTTTAGGGAAAGTTATAACTCTAGACTATGATATGATTATAGAATCATCTACCAGTGTAGAAAATGCCCAGTTTATTATATTTGAAAAATAGGGATAAGAATTACAAGCTAAAGCTTTCTTAATAATGAGGCTTTAGCTTGTTTTATTTATGTAAGATTAAATATATAAACTATTTATCACCTAGGAAATACTTAATGTAGGAGGAAGGGGTAGTGTCTTTAAGATGTACACAGGTAAACTGATGGCTAAAGTTAAAGTTTTTAAGGGTAAAGGTAGAAATATCTTCCTGAGAATTAGCCACAGAGGAATAGACAAAGGATATACCAATACCAGAGGCAACTAGTGCTGTAATAGCCTTAAAGGAGTTACTGGTAACCACCCCTGAAAAATCATCAAAGTCATAGCTATTAGTGGTGATTATTCTGTGAAAAGCCTCTCTAGTACCTGAGTTTCTCTCTCTAATAATTATCTTATGGGAGAATATATCACTAATATCCACCTCTTTACCTGCAAAGGGGTGGGATTTACTACATATACCTACAAGATACTCCTCTTTATATGGATAGGTGATAAAGTCTTTTTTATTAACAAAACCCTCAACTAGGAGAAAATCCAAATCCCCTTCCTGTAGGCTGTTAAGAAGGTTTTGGGTATTATCTACTATAAAGGTTAAATTAACCTCTTCACTGGATAATAGATTTCCAATATGATTAGGTGCAATATAATCACCAATAGTTCTAGTGGCGCCAATTCTTACAGGGGGAGTTTCTTCTAAGGCAAGGTTTTGAAATAGCTTGGCTGAATTATAGTCAGCAGAACGGGCATAATCTTCAAGTATTTTAGCTTCTTTAGTTTTGTAGAGGGTGCGATTTTCGTAAATAAAAAGCTTGCATTTATAATGGGTTTCTAGTTGTTGTATGTGATTGGTAACAGCTGGCTGTGTCATATTAAGAATACTGGCAGTAATACGATAGTTCATAGTTTTACACAGGGTAAGGAAAGTGTATATTTTATAGTCTAACATAGTTCCTCCATAAATATTATTTATCAAACAATAAGTAATGATTATTTTATTTTATAATAAAACTATGGTAAAATCAATATATAAAGAAAATTTGCAATATTTTCTTAATAAACCAGTAAGTTTTTTACTTGAAAGGTGTATATTATGACAAAATTAATACCAGGCATAGCCTTAGCAACTCTAATAGCAGTAATATCAAAAATTATCGAAGGCTTAATGCCAATCCATCTTATCGGAGCATCGGTTATTGCCCTATTTTTAGGAATGGCTATAAACTACATTAAAAAACCATCTAAAACAGTGGAAAAAGGTCTAAACTTTACCTCTAAGAAACTTCTTAGACTTGCAATTATACTATTAGGTGCATCACTGAGCATCGGAACAATTGTAAATGTAGGTAAATCTTCATTAGTGGTAATGTTCTTTACACTTGCAACTTGTTTTGGCGGTGGATACTTTATAGGTAAGGCATTAGGACTTAACTGGAAGATGTCCAATCTTATTTCAGCAGGTACTGGTATCTGTGGTGGCTCTGCCATTGCAGCAATTGCACCTGTTATTGACGCCGATGACACAGACATTGCCTTTGGTATGTCAGCAACATTTATCTTTGATATGATAATGATATTAATATTCCCAATAATGGGTGGTATGCTAGGTCTATCTGATATGGCATACGGACTGTGGACAGGTACAGCAGTAAATGACACCTCTAGTGTAGTAGCAGCTGGCTATGCCTTTAGTGAGGCAGCAGGGGAGTATGCCACAATGGTTAAGTTAACTAGAACTATTGCCATTATCCCAACAGTATTAATTTTTGCTGGGATTAATATTCACATTAAGAAAAAAGAGATGGCAGTAGCTAATGGCAGTGGCAAAGTAGAAAAAAAGGTTGATATGATGGCTATAGTGCCTTGGTTTATCCTTGGTTTCCTTGCTATGGCTGGTGTTAACAGCATGGGACTAATGCCTGTTGAAGTATCAGTGTTTTTAAATGATTGTAGTAAATTTATAATGGTTATGTCCCTAGCAGCAATCGGACTTAAAACCGACCTTCGCAACATGACCAAAGCAGGCTTTGCCCCAATGCTACATGGATTTATAATATCTGCATTAGTTGTAATTGTGGCTATATCCGTTCAGTATTTCATGGGCTTTATGTAATCGTATAGTATATAATATATACTATAGCTAAGTCCTTATAACGGTGAAAAAAGGAGTATACCTTCGTCAAAAGCGAAGAGATACTCCTTTTATATTTATAATAAAGTTAAACTAAAGTTTAAAGTATTATGCAGATAAGCCCAGAGCAACCATCATTAATGATACGCTCGATGGTTTCTTGTAGCTTCATTCTAGCGTCAGGTGGCATACGATAAAGCTTATTATGTAGTCCCTCATTAACTAGATTATGCAAGCTTTTGCCAAAGATATTACTTTCCCATATTTTTTTAGGGTTTTCCTCAAATTCTTTTAGCAGGTAATGAACAAGGTCTTCACTTTGCTTTTCACTACCAACTATAGGGGCTATTTCAGTGTCGATACTTGCTTTCATCAGATGAATAGAAGGAGCACTTGCTTTTAGCCTAACACCGAATTTACCACCTTGCTTTACAATCTCAGGCTCTTCTAGGCTTAGCTCCTCTATACTAGGCATAACAATGCCATAACCAGTAGCTTCCACTTCCTGTAAAGCTCCTTTAAACTTATCATACTCTTTTTTCATCTGGGAAAGCTCAATTAGAAGCTCCATTAATTCACCTTCATGGGCTATCTGAATACCTGTAGTTTCACCCATGATATTATAAAATAAATTAGGTGTAAGCTCTAGGGATATATTACCACAACCATCACCTAAGGACATATCATTAACTACACATCGGTGGATATGTTCACAGTTATCCATAGATGAGGCAACTTTATCTATATCACCAGTATTATGTATATTCTTGGTGCTTTCTCTTATATAATCTAAAACTTCACATCTTAGCCAATGATCCTGTGGCAGAGAAGACAACCAAGCAGGTAGCTGAAATTCTAATTGATTAATTGGAAACTGATATAGTACAGCAGCTAATATTTCCTTTATGGTATCTTCGGTTAACTCTAAACAGTTTACTGTCATTACTGGTACACCATATTCTAGGGCAAGGGAATCTCTAAGGGCTATAGCCTCACTGCTATTAGGATTAACGCAGTTTACAAGAAGTACAAAAGGCTTACCAAGGCTAGTTAGCTCATTTATTACTCGTTGTTCTGCTTCGGCATATTCTTCTCTAGGTATATCACTTATACTACCATCAGTAGTAACCACAAGTCCAATAGTAGAATGTTCATTAATTACCTTTTGGGTGCCGATTTCAGCAGCCATGTTAAAGGGGATTTCCTCTGGAAACCAAGGTGTCTGCACCATTCTAGGCATATGATTTTCAATATAACCTAGGGAGCTAGGCAGTATATACCCTACACAATCAATCATTCTCATATTAAGTGTACAGGAATCATCAAGGGTTACAGCTACAGCCTCCTCAGGGATAAATTTAGGCTCGGTAGTCATTATAGTGCGACCAGCAGAGGACTGAGGTAGCTCGTCAATGGCACGCTCCTTGCGATAATCTCCTGAAATTTTAGGTATTACCACCGTTTCCATTACTTTTTTAATTAAGGTAGATTTACCAGAACGAACAGGCCCTACCACACCAATGTATATATTGCCATTAGTTCGCATGGATATATCTTCATAAATTTTGTTACTTTCCATCTCTATGACCATTCCTTTCTAAGTAGGGCATAATTTATACCCTGTGATTATATAAAATATGTTATTAATTTAATCGAAATAGAGGCACTATTTAAAGGATAGTATTATAACATCACCTTTGTCGCCATAATCGCTAGTAAGCTGAGGATTATCTAGACGAATTTGATTAGTAGTTGTGCCGTATTTCTTAGCAATTAACCATAGGGATTCTTTGCTGTATGGATAATAGACTATTATATTATTTCTGTTACCAATAGGCACTGCTAAAGGGGATGCCTCTAGAGAATTAATAGCAATAATATTCTTAACATATCTACCAAAGCCAATTACCACACAGTTAATATTAATAGTACACTGGCCTACAGATAGCCCAGAAACAAAGCAGTCTTTTAGTGAGATGGATTGTTCTATTATTGGAATAATCTCCTGACAGCTAAGTTTTAATGGCAGAGCAAAGTCTATAGTTTTTTCTAGGTAGCGAATATCATCGGTGATTACATTCATTCCTAGGGTAAAACTATAATTAATAATAACTTGAGAATCACAGCTAACTGTGGCAGTGATGGATTTGCACCACAAATCTAAAACACTAGTAACCCCTTCGCCTAGTAATAGTTCTTCTTTAATAGATACATCTTCCTTAAAGGTATCTATGGAATAACAAAGAGGTATCTCTGAAGTTGTTGGAGTTAAGGTGCATTGGGTAGAGTAGCAATCCTCTAACACATTAACAGTATCAGCCGCAAAAACACTGCCATTAGCACAAAGAGTTAACTGGCAATCAATACTCTGACTATCTTCTGATATTAATAAAGTAACAGAAGAATTAAACACAGTAATAAACATAGAGGATAGTGAATCCTCTGTAGCCTCTCTGCAATCTACAATCTGACTAAAAGGCAGTGTGTAGATAATAGATTTAGGTTGGTTATTATCCTCAGTAATATATATCACATCAAGGAAAACTTCACCCTTTATAATTATTTTTCCTGAGATAACCTTGCTTTCAAGGATATACCCACTGGCACTATGGCGTAAAATTCGCAAAATTTCACCTGTATCCGGTGGGATAAGTGTTTCTTTAAGTGTAAACTGTTTACTACAGTGACCAGATATATAGTTGTTTTTGTACTGGGTAACTGAAGTTTCTACCGAAGGCTGATTAATCTGTGAGATAATATTTTCTTCTTTCTTGTTATAGACATGTATGTTGATGTTAATTGCACCACGCATATCTAAACGCCTAGCAGAAACAGCCCTACAGTTAATATAGTTTACAGTAGGGGTGGCGTAGACTAGATAGGGATTGTCAGAATAAGGGACTTCCATGGATTTTTCATAGGCTATTTTGCTTTCATATGTGTGAAGGTTATTATCCTCATCAGAATATGAAATACTAATAACAGCATTGCCAGAAATATTAATGCGACTATTATTATCCTCAACATAACAAAGGGAGGGTGTAACGATGCAGTTAATGATTTTCATAATATTAGGGCAGAAATCAGGTAGGGTAACATCAAGTTCTAGGGGCTGTTCTAAAGTAGTGTTAATGATTTCCTCATTAATGACAATGGGGTTTTTAATAAGATTTAGTTCCATAATAATCTCCATTCCTTTCTCAATGTTTGAAACTTTCTTTCAAACTAAATACATCTCCTTTAATTTACAACTGATAGATATATATTCCTAAACAAAGGGGATTATACTTAAAATAGAGAAAGTTCTATAAACTGATATTTTTTAGAAAAATATATTGATTTTAATGGAAAAATATGATAGAATATATTTCGTTAATTAACTGGGTATGGCGCAGATTGGTAGCGCGCTACCTTGGGGTGGTAGAGGCCGTGGGTTCAAATCCCGCTACTCAGACCAAGAGCTGACCGAAAGGTCAGCTCTTTTGTTGTCATAAAGGGATTTGAACCCTAAGAGGGTTTTTCTGTAAAGAAAATATTCCAGTGGAATATTTTTAAGAAAAAGCTGCGAAGTGGCTATGCCACAAGCAAGGTAGGCACGAAGTGACTACATCCCGCTACTCAGTGGGGGAGCTGACCGAAAGGTCAGCTTTTTTGTTATTGTAAAAGATTTAATATGAACAGAATATTCCCCAGTTTCCTATAAAGTATTATAATATGTACAATAATAAAGCTCAGCTATTCCAAAATGGATAGCTGAGCTTTTGGCTTATTAGTTTGTTAAGAGTTTTTATAGAGATTTGTAACGGTATCAACTAGCTGAGTAATATACTTATCATTGATTTTACTCCATATAGCAAGAAGTCTAAAATGGTCTTTTCCTTCGGTAATAGGTACGAAAACAAGGTTATCGTTAGATAGACAGGTCATATGCTTAGCTAAAATAGCAATACCAAAACCTGCATTAATCATTAATAGAGAGTGGTGTAGGGAAGGGGTGGTTTTTACTACATTAGGTAAAAAACCATATTCGGAGCACCAATTAGCGATAAAATCATGATCCTGCATAGTTGGAGCTTTATTTGTTAAAATAAACTCCTCATTTATTAAGTCATACATTGAAACACTATCAAGCTTTGCAAGTCTATGGTTCTTATTACATACAACGCAGAAGTCATCAGAAAAAACTAAGGCTTGCTTATAATTTTTAATGTATGTACTTTGGAAGTCAGGCATAAAACAGACCTCAACACCATTAGTGAATATATCCTCAGCTTTGTATTTTTCAGAACAATCGTGAATTGAAAGAGTTATATTAGGCTGTGTTTTTTTTACTTCGTCTATTAAACTAGGCAGTATATCAAATAGTGCAAAGCCACAGTAGCCTATGGATAGATTGTCATTAATGCCACTGTGGATACTTGAGCCTTTGTGTACAGCTTGTCTATATAGCTTATCCACCTCTAACATGTCTTTTAGAAAGGATTCTCCAGCGTGGGTAAGTTTTACATTTCTTTTATTTCTGATTAGCAGTGGGAAACCTAGATCATCTTCTAAGGCTATAATTTGTTTGCTTAAAGCAGATTGTGTTATAAATAGAAGCTCGCTGGCTTTTGTAAAGTTTAGAGTTGACGCTAAGGTAATAAAATAGTGGATTTGCACCTTATTCATAAAATTCTCATTTCCTTCTTGATGTTTCATATTATTGTGCTATCAGTTTTCCTAAGAGGAGATTTTAGGTGTTGTATTGACTGAAAATAAGAAAACTAGAGTTTGTTGCTTTATTTTAAGCTAAACACCTTGACCGTAAAATTTTGTTTATATGTGATTTTGGAATTACTGAAATTCCCATTTTGAATTTCACTAAACACATAATATTTGTTACAATATTAACATAAAGTATATGGTTAAGTCAATAAATGCTGTGTATTTTTATTTATGATATCCGTTATAGAGAAAGGTAGGTACACTTTATGGTAAGAGGCAAATATCATGATATATTTGAACTCAGTCAGTTACCTTGGCCATACGAAACAGCTTATGGCAAGGAACATTATTATGAGACAGATGTATTAGTACTAGGCGGAGGCGTAGCTGGAGCAAATGCAGCTATTTCTGCAAAACTAGAAGGTGCTGATGTTATTATCGTTGATAAAGCACCAATTGAGCGTTCAGGTTCTGGTGGGGTAGGACATGACCACTGGCTAGAAGCTGCAACAAATCCTGCTTCTAAAATAACTCCTGAGGAGTTTGTAGAAAAAGGCGGAACAGTACTAATGGGTCCTATGAGATACATCTGTGCAAAAACTAGCTGGGATAACATAGCTGAAGTTGAGAAGATGGGCATGGAACTTAGAGATGCTTATGGCGAATTTGATGGTGCTCCATTTAAAGATGAAGAAAGCAAGCTACTATTTGCTTATGATTATCATACAAGAACAAGTATCAGACTATTTGGTGGTAACTATTACAAACCAACTCTTGCAAAAGAACTAGATAGATTAAATATACCACGCCTAGAGCGCATTATGTCAACTAAGCTATTATATGTAGAAGAGAATGGCGCTAGAAGAGTAAATGGTGCTATTGGTCTACATATGCAGACAGGCGCAATGTACATATTTAAAGCTAAAACAGTAGTAGTTGCTACTGGTGGTGTTTACGGTATGTGGAACTACAGAAATGATGTTCTAGGTGCTAACTGTGAATTCCCAGATCCAAACGGTGCTGGTGACGGTCATGCTATGGCATGGGAAGTTGGCGCACAGTTTGCTATGATGGAGCGTGCAGGTAGTAAGGGTTCATCAGGACATATCCATGGACAGCCATCTTACGGTGGTGTTAGTGCTTACAATACACATTATCCATGTACAATTATTGACGCAGAAGGAAAAGCTATTCCTTGGGTAGATAACGATAACAATCCAATTGAAACAGTAGAAGAGCGTTCATTCCCTCGTGGATCAACACCTTTTATTACTGACTTTGGTAACAATCCTAAAACAGGACAGTATAGCCTAGTACATGATCTACCAGAAAGAATTAGATCTGGTGAGTTTAAACTGCCACTATACATGGATCTACCAGGTATGCCTGACTATGAGCGTAGAGCTATATGGGGATTAATGGTTGCTAATGAAGGTAAATCACTACTTCCTGTTTATAATAAATACTCTCAGGCTGGATTTGATCCAACTAAGCACCTAATGCAGGCACCAATGATGAGCCCAGAGAAGTATGCTTCTGGTGATGAGCCATGGTGGACTGGTGAAGGTGGAAAAACTGACCGTGACTCAGGTATGTTTGGTGGAGCAGGTGGTTTCCTAGTTGACTGGAACCTAAAATCCCTAAATGTTGATGGATTATATGGTGCTGGTTACCCAATCATGGCACATGGATGTTCTGAGGCGTCTACATCAGGCCGTTATGCTGGTAGAAAAGCAGCCGAAGAAGTTAAAACTATGTCCTCCGTAGCAGAGCTAGATCAAGATCAGGTTAAAGCTGAGAAGGAGCGTATCTATGCGCCACTAGGCAGACCAGATGCTGATATTGGTTGGAGAGAGCTGCAGGCAGGTATGAACAAGATCATGCAGGAGTATATGTGTGAATACAAATCTCTTGAGACTATGAGAATTGGTAAGTTCTGGCTTGAATCTCTAAAAGAGCAGGAAAATCAGGCAGTTTATGTAAGAAACCCACATGAACTTGCTAGATATATGGAAGTACAGTCTAGACTAGTAGTAGCAGAGATGTATTTTGAAGCTTGTGAGAAGAGAATGTTAAATCACGGTGAAGATTACTTTGACAAACCAAGAAGCCCTTGGGAGCCAAAGGAATGGGAAAGCCTACAGGCAGTACATAAAATCGATGATGAAGTTATTGCAACATACTTAGAGCCATACTACGAGCTATGTGAGCCATATGCGTCAACATATCGTGAGAATTTCTATAAATTTAATCCTGACTACGATGAGAAGTACAAAGTGAAGGAGGATGAGTCATGGAAAACATTAAAGCAATATTAATCCCAAATCCAGTTCTACCTAACCATGTAGTAAAGATTGATCCCAATAAATGTATCGCATGTTATCAGTGTGCAAAAAGTTGTAGATGTAATGTACTAATGGAGAACTTTACTCCTGGCCAGCCACCGATTCTAGTATACCCAGAAGAATGTTGGCACTGTGCAGTATGTACAGAGCATTGCCCAACTGGTGCTATCCAGTTTGAGCACCCAATTAATCAGAAGATTACATGGAAATGTAAGGACACAGGAGAGTTATTCCGTATTGGTATGAAAAATCCTCCACCAGCAGTTAAAACTCGTGCTTGTGGTGACCGTGGTATTTACATTGGTGATACATTTACTATGACCTTAAAGGTTAAAGAAATCACAAAGCTTACGCGCTATGTAAATAAAGTTGTATTTGAAGCACCAGAAGGTACACTGCCAGAGTATAAGCCAGGTCACTTCTGCAATGTTAAAATTTCAGAAGATAGCCACAGAGCTTACTCCATTGGTAATATGTACAATGGGACAACTCTTGAACTATACATTGATACATTCAGTGGTGGTAAGGGTGTTACATACATCTCAAATCTAACAGTAGGTGGAGATGTACAGGTAAGTATGCCATTTGGACAGTTTATCTATACACCACAGTCCCAGCCTTTATTCCTAGTTGCTGGTGTTACAGGTATGTCCCCAATTAAGGCGATACTTGAGCAGGAGCTAAATCAGGATAAACTAGGCAGAAAAATTCACCTAGTATTCCAGATATGGGATGAAGAAGATAACTTTATGGCTGATTTCCTAGGAAATTACGCTGAGGTAAATAAGAATTTTACCTATAAAGTAATTAAGGCTAATCCAGAATCAGGTGATGTTAAGCTACAAGATTACATAGAAGCAAGTGAATTCATCACAGAAGATGTTCAGGCATACTTATGTGGTTCTGATAAGTTAATCAAATCTGTGGAGCGTTGCTTATTTGATAAGGGCGTCTTCTGGAGAAATATGTTCTACGAGAGTTTCGTGTAAAAATTAAATAAACTTAGGAGAGACACTTATGAAAAAAACATTCAATAAATACTCTAAATTACTACTACTATTAGGTTTTATCTTGTTTTTATTTCAGACAGCTTTGTGTATGGACTTCTTAAATGTAATCTTACCTGTTATCGAACAGGAAAAAGGTTGGTCAATAGCAACAGTGAACTATATCCTATCAGTTTCAACTTTTATTGGAGTTTTAACTCCAACAATCTTCGGAACAGTTTATATGAAATTTGGTATTCGTAATACCAATGTGGCTCTTGTACTTATTGTTGGTTTAGCAACTATAGGTATGGGACTATCAACTAGCCTTGCAATGTTCTCAGCTTCTATTGCAGTTGTACAGATTTTTGCAATGGCATTCCTAGTAGGTGCTCCGGCACTAATGGCAAACTGGTTTTTTGTTAAGCGTGGTAGAGCTCTTGGAATTATTACAATAGGTGCACCAGTAAGTACAGCTGTGTTTACACCAGTAGCATCTTATATGGTGAGAACACTAGGGTATGGTGCAACATTTGCTACAATCGGTGCTCTATTTATTATTATAGGTGGTGTGCTTTGTGCAATGGTTCCTAATACTCCAGAAGAGATAGGTCTAACTATTGATGGTGCTAATACCAAGGTAGAAGAACCTAAAGAAGTTAAATCTATCTGGAACCCAGTGAGCCTACTTAAAACTAAAGAAGCTTGGCTAATAATCTTCGGATTTGGTAGTGTATATCTAATGATGACTGCAATCATGAGCCAGTTAATAGTTAGATTTACAAGTCAGGGAATTACTTTGGAAACATCTCTAGCAATTCTATCAGCATCTGCAGTTGCAGGTATTCCTTTTAGCTACTTATGGGGTTGGTTAGATGATAAGATTTCATCTCCAAAAACTGGTGCGATCTTCCTACTAACATATGCCGTAGCGTCCATTGCAATGATTTTTGCAAGTACTACCGCTATGTGGGCAGCCGCTCTAGCAGCATTCTGTATTGCAGCTACAACAGGTGGTATGCCTAACCTAATCCCATCTATTATGGCTTGGGTTTATGGTAAGGATGAGTTTTTAAATGTAAACCGTACTATTGGGTTATTCCACGGAGTTTTCCGTAGTGCTGCATTCGTATTAATGGGTACAGTAATCGGTACATTTGGCACATATACACCAGCATATGTTGCATTTATTGGAGTGTCAATATTAGGTGCTTTAGCTCTTATTAGCATTAAGAGAAGCTACGATCCAATGAACCCTGCTTATCAGCCAACAGAAGAAATGAAAGCAGCAGAGCAGAAAGTGCTAGAGCAGAAAAACGCTTAATTATTCTATTGAATAGATTTATTTAATCGCAAATGTAAACTCATAGGATAGGATTTCTATCCTATGAGTATTTGTGGTTTATAAGAGAGTTTGGTCAATAATGCTAAATTGCAAAAGGTTTTTCCGTTGTATTGCACATTGATAAAATCAAGAACTACAACTTAAAATATATTAATAACTAAGGAAGGGTGTGCTTATGAGTAATATGAAACAAAATAATTTTGTAAACGCAACTAAGATTGATGGCTTAGATAGTATTATCGGAAGTCAAAATCTTTTTACAAAAGCAGTAGAAGATGACAATAGTAGCGACGACATTAAAAAAGTTAAAACCTGTTGTCGTGCCTGTATTGCAAACTGCGGTGTTATAGCCACAGTTAAAAACGGCAGAGTAATAAAACTACAGGGAGATCCAGAGGATAGAATGAGTAAAGGGCGTATGTGTGCTAAGGGACTTTCTGGCATACAGGCTTTATATCATCCTAATAGAAATAAATACCCTATGATGAGAGTAGGGAAAAGAGGGGAAAATAAGTGGAGAAGAATTTCTTGGGATAAAGCAATTGATATAATTGCTAAGAAATTAATGGAAACTTATGAAAACTACGGCCCGGAAACACTATTTTGTTCTACTGGTGGTGGTGGTAACCCAGAAATCTGGAGTATTGCGAGATTTTGTAATATATTTGGTACACCTAACTGGTTTGAGCCAGGATGTGCACAATGTTATCTACCACGAGTTCTTGCTTATACAATGATGTATGGTGGAGAAGATCCAAGTATCGCTGACTCCAACGCGCTAGAGCTATATGACACAGAGAACACTCCTATTAAAACATTAGTAATGTGGGGAACAGCACCTTCATACTCCTGTCCAGCTAGTGGTGGTGGTGCAGTAGTGGATCTGCGTGCTAAAGGTATGCAGACTATAGTAGTTGACCCTAGATTAACACCAGATGCTGCTAAAGCTAATGTGTGGCTACCTGTAAGACCAGGTTCTGATGTGGCACTGCTAATGTCTTGGATTAGATATATTATATACAACGATCTATTTGACCATGATTTTGTAATGAAGTGGACAAATCTACCTTACCTAGTAGATGTAGAAACACAGATGCTTCTAAGAGCAGAAAAAAGCTCCCAGCCAAATGTACCAGATACATTTACAGTATGGGATAATAAAACTTCTTCAGCTCAGCCACTGGTATATCCATGGAATGATCAGCTAGATGTTGCACTAGAAGGTAGCTTTACTATAGATGGTAGAGTATACAAAACAGGATACACACTACTAAAAGAGCAGGTGGCAGAATTTACACTAGAACATGCTGCTGACCTATGTGGACTAGATCCAAACAAGATTGAAGAAGCAATTAAGATGTTTGTTACTAACACACCAAGTGCAATAGCCCTAGGGGTAAGTACCGACCAGACTAATAACTCTACACAGGCTGCTATGGCTGCTGCAATCATTGACCTACTTATGGGTAATGTGGAAAAGCCTGGTACACTTATGCAGAGATTCCGTAAAAGTGGTGTATTTGACATGCCTAACTACCCAGTTCCTATTGCAGCTGATAGACTGCCAGAAGAACAGCTTAAAAAGCGCCTAGGTGGTATTGAGCATAAAGGTCTACATATTTGGTATGCAGGACATCCAACAAGTATTTTTGATGCAATACTAACTGGTAAGCCATATAAACCAAGAGTATGGATTGACCGTTCTGGTAATAAAATGGCTGCTGTTGCAGATAGCCATAAGGTTAAGCGTGCAATTGATGAGCTGGACTTTATTGTACATATGTACATGTATCCAACATCATTCTCTGCATACGCTGATATTCTGTTGCCTACAGCTGAATGGCTGGAAACAGATATGATCGTAGAAACAAGAAATACACTATGTGCTAGACAGCAGGTTACACATCTATGGGAAACAATTGATGAAACAGTAATCTGGTCTATGATTGCAAAGCGTTGTGGTGAACTAGGCCACGAAGGGTGCAGAAAATCCTTTGATGCTGAGTATATGGGTAAGGATCTTCCGTACTGGGATCATGTAACAGAACTATGGGATCATTTCCTTGATAGAGTGGATCTAACATTTGATAAGCTAAAAGAGAATACTCCTTATGAATATATGCCACTTGAAGACTGGAAAACCTACTATGTTTACAAGAAAGAAGATCCAAAAACTGGTCTTCCTAAGGGCTTTAACACACCATCTAAAAAGTGTGAGCTATACCTTGAAAGCATGATTACATTAGGTAGAACAGGACAGCCTTTTGTAAACTGTGAACTACCTCCAGCATCTCAGGATTATTCACCACTACCATACTACATGGAGCCAAACGAAAGCCCAAGAGGCAATCCGGAAGATGTTGCTAAATATCCTTTAACAATGACAGGTGGACGAATACCTTTCTATCACCATAATACACTGAGAAATGTACCGTGGTTAAGAGAGATATACCCTGTCCCAGAACTATGGATGTACCCAACAGATGCTGAGAAATACGGAGTTGCTGATGGAGACTGGGCATGGATATCCTCTAAGCGTGGTGAGATTAGAGCTGTTGTATCAGTAACAGAGGGAATTAAGCCAGGGGTTGTATACATGGAAAGATTCTGGAATCCAGAAACACTTAATACCGAAACTCATGGATGGAAAGAGATGAATGTTAATGTACTAACAAGTGCTGAAGGGCCATTTAACCCAGAGGTAGGTACATATACACTTAGAGGTTTCCAGGTTGGAGTTCGCTCAGCTGAAGGCCCACCAGAAGGTATCTGGACAAAGCCTAAGGACTTTATGGCTTGGCTAGCTAAACCGGCTGATCCATCACCAGAGGTTTTAGGCCGTAACTAAGTTTCAAATACATGAATTTATTCATGTTAGGGTTTTTGTGATTTTCGGTAGGGGAAACCACCGAAAGAAAGCCATTTAAAATTTATGTGGCAATACCACAAAACATCATGAAAGGAATGGATATTATAATGAGTCAATACACATTCGTTGTAGATTTAGATAGATGTATAGGATGTAAAGGCTGTCAGGTTGCATGTAAGATGGAAAATGGTACAACACTAGGATGTGACCGTATTAAGGTTAGAGAGGTAGGGCCGACAGGAACCTACCCTAATCTAGAAATGTATTTTCTACCTACAATGTGCCAGCAGTGTGAAAACCCTGTTTGTCTAGAAGTGTGCCCTAATGGCGCTATATATAAAAGACAGGAAGACGGCGTGGTACTAATCAATAGTAAAAAATGCATTGGTTGCCAGAGCTGTAATAAAAAATGTCCATATCATGCTACTACATATAATGAAAATAGCCGTACTATGGATAAATGTACTCTATGCGCTCAGGCAAGAGAAGTAGGGGAAAGCCCAGCTTGCGTAAACAACTGTGCAGGTAGAGCCCTTAATTATGGAGATATTAATGATCCAGAAAGCAAAGTGTCCAAGCTGTTAGAAGAAGCTGGTGAGGGAAAAGTTTTCTCTATAAGAAACTATGGAAACAATCCTACAACCAGATATATACTTCGTCATAGCAAATGGCAGGATGTATTACCCCATGGATTAAATGAAGTATCGAGTAAGAAAGGAAGTAGAGCATGATAAATAATAATAGCAAAACAGAGCTAAAAGAGTTAATGAATAATCGACGCAATATCTATCAGCTACTGTCCAGATTATTTCAAACTGAAATTGATGAGGCTTTGCTAAATGGATTAAAAACAATTACATTACCAGTTGGTTTAGATGGAAGTTTACTATCTGAATATAACAGTGCTTTTGAGAGATATAATGAGTATTTTGCCAATGATTTTGATGAGAGTATTGATGATTTAGCAGTGGATTATGCTACAACATTCCTAGGAGCAGGTATTGCTCAGGGTGCGTCAGCATTCCCTTATGAATCAGTGTACACCAGTGTTAAAAAGATTATGATGCAGGAAGCATGGAGCGAAGTTATCCAGATTTACAAGGATAATGGCATACAGCGTCATGATAATCACAATGATTTAATGGAAGATCATATTTCCATCGAGCTTGGATTTATGGCTTATCTATGTGAAGAAACAGCTGAATATACAGATATGCTATCAGGACTAGAAAAGCAGAAAGAATTTATAAATCGTCATCTGCTAAACTGGGTTCCAACATTCTGTCTAGATATTAAGCAGTATGCTGATACAGAGTTTTACCGTATGATTGGCCAGCTAACCAGCGCATTCCTACAGTTAGACAGTGTGATTATTGATCAGATGATAGTAGCTAGTAAATCGAGAAAAATTCCTACAGAAAGCTTCACAGTTAAAACTGATAAAATGAACAGTATAATAGGTGAGCTAAAAAAGGAATATAGGGTATATGGTCCAGCTTTTATCACAGATAATACTACTTTAGAAACCGATAGCGTAGTTCGTTATCAGGAGATTGAAAAGCTAGAGGATATAGTTTTAGATCGTCAGTCTACATTTTCCATTAAAGAAACTGTATACCCAGTACTGCAAACACTACTAACATTTGACCAAGAAGAAACCACAGCTGTAACCAATAAGGACACTAAAGGTATTATTATCTTTGCAAGACCTTGTGATGTTAATGGCCTAAGAAGACTTGATAATATCTTCCTAGCAAATGGTGGTATAGTGGATCCATACTACAAGCTGATGAGAGAGAAAATCAGAATTTTTGTTTTACAGTGTAATGAGACTTTTGATAATTGTTTCTGCGTATCTACAAATAGTAACATTACAGATAACTACAGCGTAGGCTGTAAGATTTCCAAGGATAATGTTAAAATTGCAGTTACCGATAGTGAGTTCCTACCATACTTTGCAGGTGAGGAAAGCAGTGACTATCAGGTTGAGTTTATTACAGAGAATAAAAATGCAATAAGCCTACCTAACATTGATAGCACCGAAACATTAAATAAGGTTCATAAGTTCTCTATGTGGGATGAGATGAGCGAAGATTGTATTAGCTGCGGTGGATGTAATACTGTTTGTCCAACCTGTAGCTGTTATGATACAGTAGATTACCTAAATCAGGAAAACAGCTCAAAAGGTAAGAGATGCCGAGTATGGAGCTCCTGTATGCTACCTGACTTCTCTAAAACAGCTGGTGGCCATGTTGCTAGACCTCTGCCATCACAGATGATGAGATTTAAAACCCTACATAAAGTTTATGATTATAATAAGAGATTTGGTGGGGAGGAGCATATGTGTGTTGGATGTGGTAGATGTATAATTAATTGTCCTAAGGATATTTCTTTTAGTAGTATCGTTAACCGTCTAGCAGATAGCCTAGATGCTCTAAACCAATCTAAATAAGAGCCTCTTTAATGAAAGGAATACAATTATGGAACAAAATGTGCTAATCCCAAAACCATATAAAATTACACAGATGATACACCACACACCATTAGAGTGTACATTTCGTGTTAGCTGTGATATAGAGCCAGGATATGGGCAGTTCTTTATGCTTTCACTGCCTACAGTCGGAGAAGCGCCAATATCTGCTAGTGGCAAGGGCCCAGGTTATGTTGAGTTTACCATTAGAAATATTGGATATTTAACACAGGCTCTATTTGATCTTGAGCCAGGTAATACAATGTTTATTCGTGGGCCTTATGGTAATCAGTTTCCAATAAGCCAGTTTGAGAATAAAGATATATTAATAATAGCAGGTGGTACAGGTGTTGCTCCTGTAATGACTACTATTAATCATTTTTACAATCATCCAGAGGTATGTAAGTCGGTAAATATCATTGCAGGTTTTAAAAATAAAGAATCTGTACTATTTAAAAGTGACATGGATAAGTTCCAGGAGCGCTTTAATGTAATAAAAACTTTAGATAATGAAACTTGTGATGGTTATGAAAAAGGTTTTGTAACTGAGCATATTGAAAAGATACCATTATCTAGTTTTACAGATTATAATGTGGTTATTGTAGGGCCAACGCCAATGATGAGAGCTGCTGCAGCCCAGTGTGTAAAGCAGGGTGTAGAGGAAAGTAAAATATGGGTATCCTTTGAGAGAAAAATGTGTTGTGGTCTAGGCAAGTGTGGACACTGTAAGATTAATGATACATATATCTGTATTGATGGTCCTGTATTTAACTATGCTGATGCAAAAGACAGACTAATGGACTAATAAAATTTTATAAACAGCAGTGCACTTTAGCGCTGTAAAACAGAGACTTAAAGGCTATCCTAGGGTAAAGATTACTAGGGTAGCCTTCTGTTGTTTACAAAAGTAGCTGCTAGGATAGTAAAAATAATTGCGGGATAAACATTTAAATTTTAATAATAAATATTAGTTAATTTACAGAATACACAATATCAATAGAATGGGAATAATTTGCATATAGTGGATTTGCTACAATGCACAAATGATACAACAAAGGGAAAAATATATCAATCTGTCAAAAAAGTCAAATAAAGGATATGGATATTAATAAACTAAGAACAATTTTTAAATTATACAAAATGTTTTATATCTTTTTCTTGTAAATCCTGCGAAAAAATTGTATAATAGAAGAAGAAAAGTGACATGATTACGATAAAATATTTTCGCCATGTAAGGGAATGCATAAGGCGATATTTAGATAGGAAGATGTATATAACCAGCTTGTTAATTATAGTATAATATGATTATCTAATAGGGTTATATATGAGAAAGGCAAGGGTACCCCATGAATGTAAATGATACATACCTAGATCCACATTTAGGTATATCAAATAGCATGAAGCTCCGTCAGGATATAAAAGAGGGAAAAATTAATAAGCTATGTATGACTGAGGTTGTAAATGCAGATGTTTCTATTGCTGCCTATGGTGAGGAAGTATACTATAGTGGCTGTAAAGATGTTTTAGACAATGTTGCATTAGGACTAAAATCTGCTGGCTTAGATCAATTTATCCATCTATATAGCTTCAATTACAAGAACTTTGTACTTGCAGCTGATAGCAATATGTCCAAAGATGACTTCTTCGCTATTATTAAGCAGATATATTTTCAGTATGAATCTGCTTCCTCAACTTCTGTAGAGGTAAGTGCAGTTTCACGATTTGCAGTTGTGCTACAGGAAGATAGACTGATAGAACGAGCATTACACTGTCACCTAGTTGCTAAGGATACTCAGGAGAACTTTGTACTATCACCGGATCACTTTGATATGGCAAGTGTTATTAATGAGGACGCTAAGGTTTTAGATATAATAAATTTTGCAATGGAAGAGCATAGAGTAGTGCCATTTTATCAGGGAATAAGAAACAACAAAACTGGTAAGATAGATAAATACGAAGCCTTGATGCGTATAGTAGAAGAGGACGGCACTATATACAGTCCAGCACTGTTTCTAGATGTTGCAAAGAAATATAAGATATACAATAGTCTAAGCCTAATGATGGTAGAGAAGGCACTAGAAGAGTTTAGAAATAGACCAGAACAGCTATCTATAAATATATCTGCCTATGATATAGGTAATGAGCAGTTTACAACATGGTTTTTAGAAACTATAAAAACATATCCTAACACTCATAATCTAGTTATTGAATTTGTAGAAACTGAGAATTACCAAGACGGTAAGCTATTTGACTTTATCCGTCAGGTTCGTAAACATGGCTGTAAAGTATCTGCAGATGACTTTGGCTCTGGATATGCTACATACTCAGCAATTATATCACTATCACCATCTTATATTAAGATTGATGGAACTATAATTAAAGATGTTGCCACAGCAAAAGAAAATGTAATAATACTTAGATCTATCTGCTTTATGGCAGAATTAGTAGGGGCAGAAACAATAGCTGAGTATGTGGAAAATGAAGAAATACAGGCTGTACTAGAGGAATATGGTGTAAACTATTCCCAAGGGTATTTATATAGTAAGCCACTTCCTATTGACAAGCTATTAGACTAATTAATAAATAAAGGTTATATAACCAATGTTGGGGTACTGTCCATCGCCGACGGTGAGGGACAGTACTCCAACAGAATTTACCCCAACATTTATTATAGAGCCTAAATAAAAGGGATAATTCACCAGTGATGGCTGAATTATCCCTTTATTGTAGCTAAAACAGTTGATCTAGCTTTATGAAAAATAAGGTCTATTCCCAAACTTTAAGAGAGGGAATAGACCTTATTATAGATTATAACTTATAGATTTACTCAATAACAATATAGTTGGTACTAGCAGTTTCTTTGGTTGCATGTTCACTAACCTTTAAAACCTGTACTTTAAGAGGCTTAGAGCCTAGCTGTATTTCTATAATGTCATTTTCTTTTATATCGTAGGAGGCACGAGCTATTTTGCCATTTACAAGTACACGACCTGCATCACAGGCTTCATTAGCAATGGTACGGCGCTTGATTAGGCGAGTAACCTTTAAATATTTATCTAATCTCATTTGGTTAAATACCTTTCTATTATTTTAAAAACCCGTGAGTTACTCACGGGTTTTTAGTTAGTAATTATATGTTACAAATCAATTACTGAGAAACTGCATCTTTAAGAGCCTTACCAGCTTTAAAGGATGGAGCTTTAGAAGCAGCAATTTCAATTGGCTCCTTAGTCTTAGGGTTGATACCTGTTCTAGCAGCTCTTTCTCTTACTTCAAAAGTACCAAAGCCTACAAGGGAAACCTTATCGCCACTTGCTAGAGCTTCTGTGATAGAAGCTAGCACTGCAGATAGAGCAGCTTCGCTATCCTTCTTATTTAGCTGGGACTTCGCGGAAATAGAATTGATTAATTCAGATTTTGTCATTTTAATAACCTCCAAAAATTTTTACTTCTCTTTAATTTCTTTCCAAAGCTCATCTAACTGGTGAATGTCTGAGGACTTCATATCAATATTCCTACTGATTGCCAGTGATTCAACCTTTTGAAATCTATTTATAAACTTATCACAGGATTTAGTCAGTGCTTCTTCACTGTCTACACCTATAAATCTGGATATGTTTACAATTGAAAATAATAGATCCCCTAATTCTTCTTTTATATTTTCTTTGTCATCATTAAGGATGGCTGTTTCTAGCTCTTTGATTTCGCTCAGAAAATCCTTCATAGCCCACTGAAGATCAGGGTAATCAAATCCTGATTTTGCAGCACGCTTCTGGACTTTTTCGCTACGCATTAGGGCAGGTAGGGCAGTGGGGACACTAATAAGAGTGTCTGTATAAGTCTCTTGACCTTTTTCACTACGCTTAATCTTTTCCCAATTATCTAAAACTTCACTAGATGTCTTTGCATCATTGTCAGAAAATATATGGGGATGTCTGTGTATTAGTTTTTTGCAGATACCATCAGTAACATTATCAAAGTCAAATCCACCATTGTCCTTTGAAATCTTAGCATGGAATACAACTTGTAGTAATAAATCTCCAAGCTCCTCACATAGTAAAACTTCATCAGCAAGATCTATTGCTTCGATAACCTCATAAGCTTCTTCCAGCAGATTTTTTCTTATAGAGATATGGGTTTGTTCAATATCCCAAGGGCAACCTGTTTCACTTCTTAAAATATTCATAATATTTAGAAGATCCTCGCAGTTATAATTCTCTTTAAAGTTAAAATCTCTTGTCATGTAAAGCTCCTTAGCTGTTTGTATTAGATGGTTTAGCAAAAAGAATACTTTTAATATTTTACCCTATATTAAGGCTTTTTTCAAGTGAAAATGAACTTTTTTTATTTTTTTGTGATATTCATTAATTCCACCAAAGAAATACTACCTGTCAATATGGTAAAACTTACATAAATTATCCCTCCAACAGCCATACTAAGGGTTAAAATCAAGTATTTTCCACCAAAATCACCTAAGAAATTAAGCACTAACCATGCTGATAAACCACAACAAAGTGCAGAAAAAAGGGGTTTTATTAAGATTTTTGTAAAACTAAATTTAACATTCAGCACTTTTACCAAAGAAATATAGCTAAGAATAAATGCGATTATTCCCGAAATGGTACTAGAAATTGCAGCCCCAGCTATGTTTAATAGAGGTAGTGACATTAAAGTGATATTTAATAGATATTTAATAATCGAGGTTATAACCATTATTTTAATAGGCAGGAGAAATTTACCCTTGCCCTGTAGGGTGCTGGTTAATGGTATGGTAAGTGAGGTAAATATCATACCAATAGATAGATAGGAGAGTATATTGGCAGCTATCATAGCCTCTAATTGTCTATGGGGGAAAATTAATGCTAGTGCGTCTTTTGCAACTACTGCCATACCTATACCACAGGGGAAGGCAATTATGGCTGTGTAACTAATTATAGTTTCTATTGTGGATTTTAACCTATCTTTTGATAAAATACTACTGCTACTAGCTATTAATGGTAGGGTGTTTATACCAATTGCAGCAGTTAGTGAGGGGATTATTCCTGCTATGGACAAAGCCATACCAGAATATGTACCATATAGATAATTGGGTAGAGCCTCTAGGGAATACCCCTGATCAATTACCTGTGAGAAAATACTAGAATATACACTACTATACTGATTTACCGACTTGGTTAAATAAGGCTGGATTGTGGATAGATCAATTAGAGTATGTAGACTACCCATAAGGGCAGTAATGGTTGCTGGAAGGATAATCTTCCATAGCTTAGCATTATAACTGACTTTAGGGTAATTAGAGGTATTTATGGTGGCTGTTTTTCTCGGTAGTTTTTTACCACTATATATAATGAGATAGAACACACCTAAAAGTAAACTAAGGGAAATCCCATATACAGCAAACTTTGCAGCTTCAATAAGTATAAGGCTACGAGCATGACTATTACTACTAGGTATAATGCCTTTAATGGTAGCAGTAAGAGTGTATTCTTCTGTAAGTCTGTGTATGGTTATTAGCGCAAAGCTATAGCCAGCTAACAGCCTTACAATAGCTTCTAATATCTGAGATATGCCAGTTGGGGACATGTTTTTCTGTCCTTCATAGTAACCTCTAAAAATAGCAGTAATAAAGCAAAGTCCTATAGCTGGGGAAACTGCTTTTATAATATCACAAGCAATATCATTGCCAATAAAATTTGCAATAGTAGGTGCTAAATAATAAATTAAAAAAGAAAAAACAAAACCAATGCTAACAAACTGAAATAAGGAAGAAACTAGCAGTTTATGTCTAGTAATAGGATTTTTAATCTCGGCAACAGTTTTAGATACAGCTATAGTAATTCCACCTAAAGCAATGGCGCTTACAGGTGCAAAAATACTGTAGCCACTCATAAAGTATCCCATGCCTTCAGCGCCAAGAATACCAGCTAATGGGATCTTAAAAAAAGCTCCTAGTATTTTTACAATAATGGTGGAGGTCATTAAAACAGCAGTGCCTTGTAGAAAATCTTTTGAATTATCCATAAATGTGACCAACCTTTCTTAAAAGCACAAAAGAACCATAAAGAATGGCCATATTTGTGATGTGTTTTCTGTTTTAGTTTTCCTTGAGGCAAAAAGCCTCTATTAATACTTTTTATAGGTGATTAGCAGTGATTTTACAGTGAAAATGATACTGGGAAAATAATCTTTTAGCAAGTTTGCAAAGTCCTCTAGTAAATTTTTTAAAATTGTGGTACAATGGTGCAGGATATATACTAAACTCATTGTGTCTATAGAAAAATAGATGTATTAATATAAGTATATAAAAATAAGGCTCTATTAATGCAATATAATTAAATATTCCATGTAATAGAGTAAACACTGAGAAAAAACAAGATCGGAAACGAGATTTCCACCAGCTTAATCTAAAGTTAATGATAACATTAGATTAAGCTGCTCACCATGAAAGGATGGTCATAAAAATGTCCACATTTAAAATTTGTTGTCCTTGTTTATTTGGACTTGAGAGTGTACTAAGCTCTGAAGTTAAGCGAATGGGAGGACAGAATGTAGTTGTAACCGACGGTAAGGTTATATTTGAAGGCGATGAAAGAATGGTTGCTGCTGCAAATATCTGCCTGCGTACAGCAGAAAGAGTTTTAATAGTAGTAGGTAGCTTTACAGCAACAAGCTTTACAGAGCTTTTTGACAATGTACAGGCACTACCTTTTGAAGATTATATCGGTAGCAGAGATGCCTTCCCAGTAAAGGGATGGTCACTAAACTCAAAACTACACAGTATACCAGACTGCCAGTCTATTATTAAAAAAGCAGTAGTAAAAAGACTAGGGGATGTGTATGGCAAAAGCTGGTTTGAGGAAACAGGCTCTGTTCATCAGATTCAGTTTTCCATCCATAAAGATAATGTAATGGTAATGCTAGATACCTCTGGAGTGGGGCTACATAAGAGAGGTTACCGTAAGGAGTCTAACTCTGCGCCTATTAAAGAAACTTTAGCAGCAGGTATTATTGACTTTGCTAGAGTTCGTCAGGATACAGTGATTTACGATCCATTCTGTGGCTCAGGAACATTTTTAATAGAAGGTGCAATGCACGGGCTGAAAATTGCACCAGGTATGCGTAGAAGATTTGCAGCAGAAAACTGGGGACTAATACCAAAGGGTACTTGGGAACAGGTGAGAAAAGAAGCTTTAGAGAATGTTCGTAGAGAGGGTAAACTAATATCCTATGGATATGATATTGACTCTGAATCTGTGGCACTATCTAAAGATAATGCAGTTAAGTCTGGGGTAGGAATGCGTGTTAGAACAATGCGTGCAGATGTTAAGGACTTTATGCCTGTAGCAGGTAATTCTGTAGTTATCTGTAACCCACCATATGGTGAAAGAATGCTGGAGATACAGGAAGCAGAAGAAATTTACAAAACAATGGGTGAGGTATATAGCAAGGAGCCATCTATTCCTTGGTATGTAATATCTCCACATGAAGATTTTGAAAGATTATTCGGTAAAAAAGCAGATAAAAGAAGAAAGCTATATAATGGTATGATTAAATGCCAGCTATTTATGTATTTTAAGTAGAATATTTATAGTTAATAAAAAATTTATATATGAGTTATTGGGGTACTATTCTTCTCATAAAGAGAGGAGAAGTGCCCCAATATAATTTTACACTAAAGTATAATAGAGAATCTAAAAAAGC
>CAYJEQ010000031.1:0-28061 GCA_964369235.1 uncultured Oscillospiraceae bacterium
TTAAATCATTTTTTCCACCCTTTTGTATGATGACAAAAGGGTGTGGGGAAGTGTGATTTATAGATATCATTGGTAATATGTTGGGGCAACGCCCCTAGCTGAGATGCTGTGGGATAAGGCTGAGTTAAGAGATAATACTAGCCAATATCTATAACTATAGTTCTATGTGTTAGATATGGGTGAACAGATAACCATAATATTGCTATGGGGCAACGCCCCTTGCTGAGGAGCTGTGGTACAAGGCAGAGTTAATAAGCAACATTAATCATCACCTAAAGGGCGAACTCATAGGTTCGCCCCTACATATAACTGGGTTAATGTATAACACCAATCCCCACAACAACTAACCATAATCCATATTACAAATATGTGGCGTGGCCACTCCTTAACTCTTCACTATTCACTTACTACCCCATAACCAACCAATGAAATTGGGTGTATTCACTTTTCCCTTAACCCCACAAATACAATAAGGGCGACCTATAGTCGCCCTTATTATTATTTCAGTTTTTCTATTATCTCTGCTACTAAATCTGCCTTGCTAAAGGGTGTTATTAGGTATAAACCATGGCTGTAGGCTGATACTTCCTTTGCGATGTTTACCGAAATATCTACCGCTAACTGTCGGCACTGTTCTGGGGTTTTGTCCTTGTATAACTCCTTGGTTTCTTCGTCTACATCTATGCCAGATATTTCACTGTCCATAAAGCAAGCATTACGATAGCTTACTATTGGTATAATCCCAGCTAATATTTTGGCATCTAGCTGTTCATATGCAAGTTTTAGGTTTTCTCTGCCCTGTGGGGTAAGGGCTGGCTGTGTTAGGAAAACCTCTACGCCTTTGGCGATTTTTTCCTTTGCCAGTCGTAGCTGTACCGAAAAGTTTTTTGCGTTTATATTAAGTGCCCCACAAATTCCATAAGGGGAGGGAAGGACATTTTCGTTTAGGGTTGCTATGTAGTTTGCCAGCATCCTTGAGTTAAAATTAAATACCGACTTAACCTCGTCACGCTCTGCTGTAGGTACTGGATCCCCTGTTACCACTAGCACATTGTCTATACCCTCTATATTCATTGCCATTAACATGGCTTTGGTGGCGTTTAAGTTTCTATCCCTACAGGTTAGATGGGGTAGGGTGTCCACTCCTAATTCTCTCTTTATCTTACAGGAAAGAAATCCTGCGTCCATTCTCGCTCTACCTACTGGACAATCGGCAACGGTGATTATATCCACCCCAACTTCTTTTAGCAGTTTTGCATTGTTCATAAACTTCTCTATATTACAATCAGCCGGTGGATCTAGCTCCACTGCAATAACCTTCTTACCATTACTTAGCTTAGTTAGTAGGCTGTTTGTTCGGTGGTTTTGATTTTGGGTTTTTGGCTGTTCTGTAGTTAGGGGGCTATCTCCCACTGTGGAAGTTAAAGCCTCACCTACCACCTGTGACACTGCCTTAATATAGTCTGGAGTTGTACCACAACAACCACCAATTATTCTTGCACCTTGCTTAACTATTCTAGCCATAGTATCAGCAAAATATTCAGGGGAAGCGTCAAAGAATGTACGGTTGTTTATCACTGTGGGATAGCCTGCATTTGGCATTACTGACAGGCCTAATTTCCCTAGGTTATTCTCCCTAATAAACTCTAACATATGGTGGGGCCCTGACACGCAGTTTATCCCTACACAGTCGATGTTTTTATAGGTAGTTTTTAGAAGATTTGCGCCTGATATTCCATCTCTGCTATATCCGTCTGGAGAGATGGCAAAGGAGGCAATTATAAAAGCATCTTCTACTTTGCCCTTAATGTAGCTGGCAATTTCCTCTAGGTTTTCCCCGTTATTTAGGGTTTCAAAAAGGAAGTTTTTCGCCCCTGCTTCTATGAAAATATCAGCTAAATATTTATACTCAGCTACAAGGTTTTCCTCCTGTATCTGTGGTATGGGCCCTATATCAGCAAAGACATATGCTCTGCCCTCTGCTACCTTTTCTGCCAGTGAAAACCCCTGTTTTATCACCTGTTCTAATGCCGACAGGTCATCAGCGAAGTTTATCCTATTTGCGGCAAAGGTATTTGTTTTTATGGCTTTTGCCCCTGATTTTATATACTCATCGTGAATTTTTGTAATTATATCACCACTTGTAATATTAAAAATCTCACATTTGCTATTATTATAACCTTTTTCTGACAGGTATGTTCCCATTGCCCCATCAAAAATCAGCAGATTGTTTTTTATAAATTCCTTTAGTAACACCTTAGTAAACCATGCCCTTTTCTATAATTTTCACTTAGGATAATTTGAGGTTATCCCAATAATTCCTTTGCTATATCCACTGTTTTCTTTGCGTCCACTGCATAGTAATCTGCTCCGATTTTTTCAGCGTATTCTGGGGTTAGCACTGCCCCTCCTACTACCACCTTACAGCTGTGTCCACTTTGACGAAGTGCTGTTATTGTTTCCTCCATGGACTTTAAGGTTGTGGTCATTAATGCACTTAGTCCAATAAGTTTTACCTGTTCCTTTATGGCTGTTTCCACCACCAAATTTATTGGCACATCTCGACCTAAATCTATTACTGTATAGCCATAGTTTTCCAGTATTACCTTTACTATATTCTTACCTATATCGTGGATATCTCCCTTAACAGTAGCAAGGATAATTTTACCCTTACTTACACTGTCACCACCACTGTTTATTATGCTAGTTTTAATCACCTCAAAGGCGCTACAGGAAGCATTTGCCGAAGCGATTAACTGAGGTAGGAAAATCTCGCCTTTCTCATACTTTTCCCCCACCTTATCCAGTGCCGGTATTAGCAGATTGTTAATTATCTCAAGCTCGGTATTAGTTTTTAACAACTCCTTGGTTATTCTACCACAGTCCTCTGTTAAACCTTTTATAATTGCATACTCCACATCCATTGTAGAGGTTTTGGTTTCTACCTTAGTTTCCACCCCTGTGTAGTTTGCTATGTAATCCATAGAATCCACATCGCTACCACTTAACACCTTATAGGCAGAGATTGCCTCCATTATTGATTTATGGTTTGGGTTGATTATTGGTAAATCCAGCCCACACTCCATTGCCTGTATTAAAAATGTTCTAGTAATCAGCTCTCTATTAGGTAAGCCAAAGGATATATTGGACACACCTAGAACACAGTGTAGCCCCAGTGTGTGGCGTACATATCTTATGGCGTCTAGAGTTTCTCTTGCCTGATTTTGCTGTGCTGACACCGTTAGGGCTAAACAGTCTATATAGATATCCTCTCTTGGTATTCCATAGGATAGCGCCTTTTGTAGTATCTTCTCTGCTATCTCTATCCTCTTTGCTGAGGTAGTTGGTATTCCCTCGCCGTCCATAGCAAGTCCTACCACTGCTGCACCGTATTTTTTTACCAGTGGCAGTATTCTATCTAAAACTTCATCTTCTCCATTTACACTATTTACTATAGCTTTACCGTTATAATATCTCAGACCTGTTTCAATGGCTTTTGCCTCGGAGGAGTCAATCTGTAGTGGTAGGTCAACAACACTTTGAATTGCCTTTACTGTGTTTATCATCATAGAGGCTTCCTCTATGCCCGGTGCACCTACATTTACATCTAGTATATCTGCCCCAGCCTCTGCCTGTTCTATAGCCTGTGTTGCTATATAGCCCATGTCATTTTCTGCTAGTGCTTCCTTAAATCGCTTCTTACCTGTTGGGTTAATTCGCTCACCTATAGAGCGTACCTCTGTAATTGCCACCACCTTAGACGGGGAGCAGATTTTAGATACTCTTTCCTTTTCTACCTTGGTAGGGGTTTTATCCTTTAGCATATCTATCATTGCCTTTATATGGGCTGGGGTGGTTCCACAACAACCTCCCACTATAGATACACCTATTTTCTCATACTCTGCCATCTGTGTAGCAAAATCCTCAGGGCTTAAATCATAACTGCTATCCACTGGATTTGGCAGTCCTGCATTTGGCTTTACTATTATAGGCAGACTGGTGTATTTAGAAAGCTCTGTAGCTATTGGTAGGATTTCTACTGGCCCTAGGGAACAGTTTATCCCCAGTGCGTCAACACCTAGCCCTTCCATTACCACTGCCATTGCCTCAATAGTTGTTCCGGTAAAGGTACGACGGTTTTCCTCAAAGGTCATAGTTACAAATATGGGCAGTTTGGAGTTTTCCTTAGCTGCTAGTACCCCAGCTTTTAACTCGTATAGGTCAGATATAGTTTCAAAAACCACCAAATCAACCCCAGCAGCCTCACCAGCAACTATTACCTCTTTAAATATATCATAAGCCTCATCAAAGCTAAGTGCTCCCAGTGGCTCTAATAACTCCCCTACAGAGCCAATATCCAGTGCCACTAGGGTAGATGTTCCCTGTGCTGCTTCCTTGGCTAGTTTTACCGAGGCAGTTACCACCTCTGTTGTATCTAAATCTGTATCCTGAAATTTATGGGAATTTGCCCCAAAGGTATTTGCATAGATTATATCACTGCCTGCCTCTATATAGGCTTTATGTATGGATTTTATTAATTCTGGCTGGGTTAGTGATAGGGATTCTGGTCTTTCGCCTAGTTTTAACCCTGCTGACTGTAGCATTGTCCCAAAGGCTCCATCTAAAAATACAAATCCTTTTTGTAGTAGTTTATTAATCACAGGTATTTCCTCTCTTTCTCTTATCACAACTATTAAATAAATTACAGTTCTCACAGCCTCGTTTTCTCATGGTTTGAGGCTTTTTTGCTATACCCATTATAGCTGTTACGGTTTTGGTAGGTACCATTAGCCCTCCACTGGTTAGGCTTACTCCCACCCGTCGCTGGCTGTCCAGTAGTCTACATATATTAATCTGCTCTATCAGTGGCATATCCCCATAACCTGGGCTAAATCTATCGGTAAGGTAGCTACCACTCTTTATTAACTCATCAGCCATATCCCTACAGAAATTATCACAGATATTCTCAATAGCAGCACTGCCACAGGCGTCCAGTATTACTCCATATGCCATGTCGGTAAGTTGGGCTTTTCTCAGCTCCTGTTCAAAGACTGCACCTATTGTAGCCACAAAGACCACTGCTTTATCACTAGAGGCAAGTAGCTCCTTTATATCCTGTCCCACTAGGCTATAGCCAGTATTAACCAATACACAACCGTTTTCTAGGTTATATACACTATAGTTTAGCCTTGGGGTGGCACTTTCCATTACTTTATTAATGGCTTTATCCAGTCGCCCCTGTGTAGCTTCATCAATTTCAGCCCCATTATACCCTAAATATCCTAGCACTTCCCTAGGGTTTATATACTCAAGTCTAGCTTTCATTATAAGGTAGCTCCTTTCCTCTATTTAAAGCCTGCTGAACAACCCAAAAACATACTTATAGGTTTATTTAATATGTTTTTGGGTGTTTAGAAGTGCAAAGTTTTTAATCCATTATTATAAAAACTTTGCACTCTAAATTTGGAGTATAGCTCCAAATTCAGGCAGACTGAGTTCTTTAAATCGCCACAATATTGTGGCGACCTATAACTGTGTGCTTATCACACAGTTATTCAGTAAGCATTAATTATCCATCAATTATTAGGTAATATTATATAAGGTATAGTATATCATCTTTGTATACATTTTTGCAAGGGGGCAGGGGTGGGGGGTGAGTGAAAAGTTAAGAGTTAAGAGTTAAGAGTGAAGGTGTGGCTTTGCCACAGATTTGTAACCACTCTCCCTTAGGGAGAGGCTTAGATTAGTTGTTGTGGGGTGGTTGATGTTGGTTGTTAACGCTGATTTATACCACAGCATTATTATAGTGGGGTAATTAATGTTATATATTTACTCTGCCCTAAGCCACAGTACCTCAGCTGTGGTTTAGGGCAGAGTTAATAGATATCTGCAACCACCCAACAACAACTAATCATAAACCATATTATAAATATGTGGCGTAGCCACACCATAACTATTCACTATTCACCAGCCAATGGAATTGGGTGTATTCACTATTAACTATTCACTATTAACTATTAACTTACCATTATCTATTCATTATTACCTACCAACAGTAACGGCAAGAGCAGAGCCCTTGCCTTTGCAATTCTTTTTTCACCTTTGTCCAATATGTATTGTACAATAACATAACGGCAAGAGCAGAGCCCTTGCCTTTGCAATTCTTTTTTCACCTTTGTCCAATATGTATTGTACAATAACATAACGGCAAGAGCAGAGCCCTTGCCCTACTTGAAATCTTCTTTTTTATATAGTATAATGAGGGGTAGGAATTTTGTTTTTCCCTGTTTGTTACCTAGTTTATAACCCTTAATTACCAAGATATAGTGATAATACTGGAAAAAAACCTTAAATATTAGGTTTTTCCTAAGAAATTTGTTAAAAACTATTGACATAATGGTACTAGCTAGGTTATACTATTTACTTGCAAGGTTAAACCTCGAAAGGGGGGTATTAAGATGACAAGAACATATCAGCCAAAGAAGCTTCACAGAAAGAAAGAGCATGGCTTCCGTAAGAGAATGAAGACTAAGAACGGAAGAAAGGTGTTGGCCCGTAGAAGAGCTAGGGGCAGAGCACGCCTAACACACTAATAGCGCTAATAAGATTAAGTTTAGGGCGACTATAACCTAGTCGCCTATGAATTATCTTGCTAGAAGGATACGCAACGGGCCACATGAAATATTGTGGTCTTTCTTTCATTTTATCCTATGAAGGGAGTGTAGAGATGGCAAAGCCAATATCGTTAAATCGAAATAACAGATTTTTATCTGCTTATAAAAGAGGGAAATCCTTTGGTAGCCCCATTCTCATTACCTATATTAACAAAAATAAAATGGGTAAAAACGCTCTGGGCATAACCACCTCTAAAAAGGTAGGCAATGCTGTTGCGAGAAATCGTGCTAAACGCATTATTACTGCGGCTTTTAGGGAGTGTAATAAGGATTTACTACAGGGCTATGATATAGTATTTGTGGCTAGATCGGCAATTACCACCATGAAAATGCAGGATGTTAAAGCAGTTATGAAACGACATCTAAAGGTACTAGCTAATAAGGACACTTCTATATGAAGAAGATTTTTATTAGTATAATTAGATTTTATCAAAAGAGAATATCACCACTTAAACCACCTAGTTGTAGGTTCTATCCTACCTGTTCCAACTATGCTATAGAAGCTATAACAAAGTATGGGGCGTTACATGGTGGGTTTTTGGCTATAAAAAGGATACTCCGTTGTAACCCTTTTTGCCGTGGAGGATATGATCCTGTGCCTGATGATGTATAACCCTTATCCTTAAATAGAAGGATATTGTAACACCGTGGATGTATATAATTAAAAAAATTTATTCTAACCTTGTATATTATATAGTATCCCAAAGGGTATAATTGCCCTTGGACTAGGTCCTAAAACCACCTTATATCTCCCTGAGATATATCCTTGGAGGAACAGATGGATTTTCTTATGAATTTAATCGCCACCCCCCTAGGGTGGATCATGTATTTTTGCTATAACATAGTAGAAAACTATGGTATCGGTCTTATTGTATTTACAATAATCACTAAGCTAATTCTACTACCTCTTTCCATCAAACAGCAGAAAAGCACCGTTAAGATGGCTGCTATGCGCCCACAGATGGACGAGATAAACAAAAAATACAAAGGCAACACTCAGAAGCTAAACGAAGAAATGCAGCTTCTATATCAGAGAGAAAACTACAACCCACTAAGTGGTTGTCTGCCACTTCTTATCCAGATGCCTATTCTATTCGGTCTTATTGATGTAGTTTACTACCCAATGGAACACATTCTGCGTATGCCTAGCGAAACAATTGCTAAGGCTACTGAGCTTGTAAACTCAATCCCTAATATCGACCTAGGCTCTATGAGAAGCCCAGAAATGGCTATCATTAAAGAAGTTCAGACAAATCCTGGGGCTTTTGCCTCAATGGGTGATGACTTTATTTCCCAGATTACAAACTTTGACTTTACCTTTATGGGTATCTACCTAGGAGATACACCTACAATTGCCTTTAACCTACTGTTAATGGTACCTGTACTATCTCTATTAACCAGCTTCCTGCTTTCCTTTATCTCTACAAAGATGAGCACTGCTTCTATGGGGGACAACGCTCAGATGAAGGGCATGACTAACTCCATGCTGTACACAATGCCGATTATGTCTGCATTTATCTCCATCTCTGTACCTGCAGGTGTTGGTTTCTACTGGATTTTCTCCAACCTTTTCTCCGCTCTACAGACATTCGTCCTTTACAAGATATTTAATCCTGCAGAGATGATTGCTAAGGCTAAGGCTGAGGCAGAAGAGCGTGTTAGACTAGAGCGTGAAGAACGCAAAATAGCTAAGCAGAAGGTAAAAGAAGGTAATGCTGAATACTCAGAAAAAGCTATGACAAAAGGTGAGATCAACAGCGCTAAACTGGCAGCAGCTCGTAAGAGAATGGCTGAGAGATACGGCGATGATGTCACAACTGATGACAACTAATTATCTAAGTAAAATAATTACTTATAGAAAGGTAGTGAATGCCCATGGTTAAAGAAATTATTAAATCAGGCAGAAATGTAGAAGAAGCTATCGAAGAAGCATGTAAAGAACTAGGACTTGATCGTGATCAGGTACAGGCTGAAGTTTTAGAAACACCTAAAAAAGGATTTCTAGGTTTTGGCAGCAGTCTTGCTAAGGTTAGAGTGTTTACTGAGCTAACTAAGGCATCTCTTGCGCAGGAGTACATTGATAGTATCCTAAGTAATATGGGTATTACTGGTTATGATATTAAGCTAGAAGAAACTGCAGAAGCTATTAATATTAAGCTGGAAGGTCAAAACCTTGGAGCTATTATTGGTAGAAGAGGGGAAACACTGGACGCAATTCAGTATCTAACTTCTCTAGCAGTTAATCGTATAGATAATAACTACACAAGGGTAACACTGGACAGCGGTAACTACCGTGAAAAGCGTGAAAAAACCCTTATTGCACTGGCTAACCGTCTAGCTAACACAGCTGTTAAGACAGGTAAAAGCTCCACCCTTGAGCCTATGAACCCATATGAGCGTAGAATTATCCACGCAACAGTGGCAGAGGTTCAGGGTGCAGTGTCTAAATCCGTTGGTGATGAGCCTAACCGTAAGGTTGTAATTAGCTCCACTAACCCAAGAAAGCCTCGTCCACAGGGTAATCGTGATGGGGGTAAGCGCCCTTATAACAATAACCGTAATGGTGAGCGCAAACCTTATAATAAGGATAAGTCTGGCTTTAACAACAAGCCAAGACCAGCATATAACAATAATACAGTAGATAGCGCACCTAAGAAGGACGCTACACAGGACTCCGACCGTCCACTGTATTCAAAAATAGAGCTTGATTAATTAGCTCTAAAGAAGTATTATATAGATGGATATTCTATTAGTAACATTTACTTTCTATTGTCCCCACAACTGTGGGGACAATAGAAATATAGATAAATATTCACCGCTATTAGTGTAAATAAAATATAGTAGCTGGATATACTTCACTATTAATACTTTTAATTTAAAATGCTTATTCATTGGTGATTGTATATCTATATTATGTAGATATGCAATCACTTTCGGCATTAGTAAGAATTATTTTCTCTTGTAAGATTTAATAGAAATTAACATAAATCACAGGTTATACCTGTTTTAAGAAAATAAAGGTTAGTTTGAAACAAAGTTTCAAGATAGGTTTTGTGGTTATTATAACACCGTAAAACCAAAGGAAAGGAATGATCATTTTATGGATTACACCATAGCTGCTCTTGCCACACCTTTTGCTGCTTCTGGTTTAGGGATTATCCGTATATCAGGTAAAGAGGCAAAACAAATTGCAATGAAAGTTTTTACCCCTAGAGGTAATCGACATATAGATAATGTTAAAGGATTCTCTGCTATACTAGGCAGAGTTTATGACAGTGAGGGGATATTTGATGATGCTATTGCCACAGTGTTTACAGCACCAAAAAGCTACACTGGGGAAGATGTAGTAGAGCTGTCCTGTCATGGTGGTACCTATATTCTTCAAAGGCTACTAGCTGCCCTATATACTGCTGGTGCAACTGCTGCTGGAGCAGGGGAGTTTACCAAGCGAGCTTTTTTAAATGGCAAGCTATCCCTTGATGAGGCAGAGGGGGTAATGGACATTATCTCAGCCCAAAGCAAACTTTCCCTTACTGCTGCCTACAACGCAAAAGAAGGGGCTTTACATCGTCGTCTAGACCGTATTATAGCTAACCTTACCCATAAGGGTGCTCATCTTGCTGCTTGGATTGACTATCCTGAGGAGGATATAGAGGAGCTAGACCCAATGGTACTAAATGGCGACATTAAGGAAATCCACAGTGATTTAAGCAATCTACTACAGGGCTATGACCAAGGTAGAATTATTAGAGAGGGTATCCTTACTGCTATAGTAGGTAAACCCAATGTAGGTAAGTCCACCTTAATGAACTGTTTAACAGGGGTAAGCACCAGTATTGTAACCCCAGTTGCCGGCACCACTAGAGATATAGTAGAGGAAACTGTACTGCTAGATGATTTGACATTGCGACTAAGTGATACTGCTGGTATCCGTGATACTGAGGATTTAGTTGAGTCCATTGGTGTAGAAAATGCTCGCAAAAAAATTACAGGTAGTAATATCGTCTTTGCTGTATTTGATGGTAGTAGCCCTCTGTCTGGGGAAGACCACAATGTATTAGATCTAGTTAAAGGACTACCTGCAATTGCTGTAATTAACAAGACAGACCTAGACAATATAATTGACATAGAGTATATTAAGCAGTATATATCACATATAGTATACATTTCTGCGGCAAATTCACAAGGAATTAAGGATTTGTCCCAGATGGTGAAAGATATTTGCTGTTTAAATCATATTGACAGTAGTAGTGGTATGATCTACAATCAGCGCCAAAAGCACCATGTACAAACTGCTGTTACTGCTTGTGAGGAGTGTATCTCAGCCTTAGAGATGGGTGCCACGCTGGATGCCATTACTATTTGTATAGAAGATATTCTTTCTCCACTATTAGAGCTTACAGGCAAAAAAGCCTCAGAACAGGTAGTGGACGGAGTGTTCTCCCAGTTCTGTGTAGGGAAGTAGTTACAATATTGTATATAACATAAAATAATCCCCATAGGGATAAGTAATGGTTTGAAACAAGGTTTCAAAGACGGGTTTTGTGTTTTTCGGTTATTATGAGATTGGAAGTTTCTCATGAGAAAAACAGAGAAGCCACCAAGAAAGGAATGAAAATTTTTATGAGTTTATTTGAAAATTTTAATAATCTATCTGAGGAAGATATAAAAGCATTAATCCAGTCTGCCTCTAATGAAGAAGAAGTTAGCTTTTATCTAACACTATTAGAGCTTAAAGAAGAAGATACCCACCACTGTGACGATGATTGTGGCTGTGGCCACGACCACGAGCATCACCACCATGACCATGAGGATATAGATGTTCTTGAGGCTATGGGCATTAGTCAGGCAGAGTTTTTTGGTGATGATCACGCTGAGGTGGAGAAACGCTGGCTGGAAAATGAGAAGATAATTGCCCCACTTAGAACAGCAAAAAACTTTGTACTTAAGGTAGAGGACTGGAATATGGTGTCAGAAGTAGGTCTTCCTGATTACGATGACTGGTGCTTTATTGTTACACCTTCACAGCATGGGTGCTACTATGATTGGGGTGTAGCTGGCTATAATAAAGAAGCTAAAACCTTCTATGTAAACTATGGCATGGGTGGCCTAGTGTATGATGAGTCCGATGTAATTGCATGGAAACCATTTACGAATTTTAAAGATATAGATGAAGACACTGAGAGTGAACTACCACAGTTTATATTCCCAGTAGAGTAATTATTGGTAATTTTGAAAGGTATGGTCATATTATGATTAACTATATAGACAGCTATGATGTAGCTGTTGTTGGTGCCGGTCACGCCGGTATCGAAGCTGCCCTTGCTGCTGCTAGACTAGGGGCAAAAACCATTGTCTTTACCATTTCCCTAGACAGTGTAGGCAATATGCCCTGTAATCCTTCGGTTGGTGGCACCGCCAAAGGCCATCTCGTTAAGGAAATTGACGCCCTTGGTGGCCAGATGGGTATAGCTGCCGATAAGACATTTATCCAAAGCAGAATGCTTAATAGAGGCAAAGGCCCTGCTGTACACAGCTTAAGAGTACAGTCCGACCGTAGCCAGTATCAGATTTACATGAAGAATGTACTGGAAAACACCCCAAACCTTGATGTAAAGCAGGCTGAAATCGTAGATATTACCCTTGATGAAAATGGTGCTGTGGAAGGTCTTATAACCCATCTTGGCACTGCTTTTAAGGCTAAAACTATAATTCTAGCCAGTGGTACCTACCTAAATGGTACAATCCATGTAGGGGATATTAACTATCTAAGTGGCCCTGATGGTATGCACGCAGCTACTAAGCTAAGCAGTAGATTAGAGGAAATGGGCATAACCCTACGCCGATTTAAAACCGGTACGCCGGCCAGAGTTCATATGGATTCTATCGATTACTCCAAGCTAGAGCTACAGGAAGGGGACGACCCAATAACACCTTTCTCCTTTACTACAAAAGGCGAGCTTAAAAATCGTGCTGATTGCTATATTGCCTATACTAACGGCACTACTCATCAAATAATACTGGATAATATTGGAAAATCCGCCATGTACAGTGGGAATATTGAAGGTGTTGGCCCTAGATACTGCCCAAGTATTGAAGATAAGGTAATGAGATTTGCCGACAAACCTCGTCATCAGGTATTTGTTGAGCCAATGGGACTTGATACCAAGGAAATATACCTACAGGGTATATCATCCTCACTGCCTGAATCGGTGCAGATAGAGATGTACCGTTCTATGGTAGGACTTGAAAATGTTAAGATTATGCGTAATGCTTATGCTATAGAATACGACTGTGTAGACCCTCTTACCCTAAAGGCAACCTTAGAATTTAAGGCTGTTAAGGGATTATTTGGTGCTGGACAGTTTAACGGTACTTCTGGTTATGAGGAAGCTGCAGCACAGGGCTTAATTGCTGGTATTAACGCTGCCCATCAGGTACTTGGTAAAGAGGAATTTATCCTTGATCGTGCCAGCTCCTACATCGGCACTCTTATTGATGACCTTATTATTAAAGGTTGTAACGATCCATACCGTATGATGACCTCTCGCTCTGAGTATCGTCTAATCCTTAGACAGGACAATGCAGATCAGCGTCTTACCCCTAAGGGTAGGGAACTGGGGTTAATTAGTGATGATCGCTGGGCTGATTTTACTCTGAAACAACAGCAGATAGAGGAAGAAATCACCAGAGTTAAATCCCAAACCATTCACCCATCAGCTGAACTTAATGAACTGCTAACTAATATAGGTAGCTCCCCCCTTAAGCAGGGTTTAAAGGAAATTGAGGTGCTTAAACGACCACAGGTTACCTATGAACACCTTGCCCCCTATGATAATGGCAGACCTGATTTACCTCATGATGTTACAGAACAGGTAGAAATCCAGATAAAATACGAAGGCTATATTAATAAACAGCTAGCACAGGTGGAACAGATGCTAAGGCTAGAGAATAAGCCACTGTCCCCAGACCTAGATTACAGCAGTATTAAAGGACTGCGCCTAGAAGCTGCTGAGAAGCTACAAAAAATCAAGCCTAATAACCTAGGTAGAGCCTCTAGAATCTCTGGAGTAAGCCCAGCAGATATTTCTGTGCTAATTATCTACCTAGAGCAGTCTAAGGGAGGCAAAGTCTGAAAATGAAATTTTCAGACAAAAATTTTAGAAAGGAGGAGTTATAATAATGTCTTATAATAATAAAGAGCTTTTTTCCTCTGGAATGGCTGACTATGTTTTTAGCCTTAATGAAAAACAGCTTAGTGACTTTGAGAAATACGCAGAGCTACTAGTGGAAACTAATAAAGTAATGAATTTAACTGCTATTACAGATAGTGATGGCATTGCTATTAAGCATTTTCTTGATAGTGCTATGCTGCTTAAGTATTTTACCCCTAAGGAAGGGGCTACTATAATAGATGTAGGCACAGGTGCAGGCTTTCCTACTATTCCTTGTAAGATAATTCGCCCTGATTTAAACTTAACTCTACTAGATAGCCTTAATAAACGAGTGAAATTCCTTGATAATGTTTGCGAAACACTGGGATTTGACCATTATAACACTGTTCACAGTCGTGCTGAGGAAGGCTCTCGCCGTCCAGCACACCGTGATAAGTATGATATTGCTACTGCTCGTGCTGTAGCTAATATGGCAGTATTAACCGAGTATTGTTTGCCCTATGTTAAGGTAGGAGGGGTATTTATCGCCCTTAAAGGCCCTAATCTTAAGGAAGAACTAAAGGAATCGGAAAAATCCATTAAGGCTATGGGTGGCAAGATAGAACAGGTAATAGAGTATACACTGCCTGATAATCAGCACCGAACCATAGTTATTATAAAAAAAATATCGCAAACCCCGACAAAATATCCAAGAATATCAGCAAAAATCGGAAAAGAACCTATTAGATAGGTAGAAGTCTGTCGGCTACTGTAGTTTACTGCGACGGAAAACTCTTGTAAATATCTAAAGCTTGTATTATTATTGATTTAAAGAAAATCATTAATGTACAAGCTTTTTTTATTGGCTTAAGAAAGGACAGGCTATGGATGGATATAAATTAGAAAAGATAGATTTATCTAGGATTACAACAATGGCTAATCCCTGTCGTATAGGATATGATGGAGAGAGCTTTAACTCCCTTGTTACCAGCATAAAAGCTACTGGTCTACTAAGCCCCATTACACTTAGAAGAATAGAAGGGGATTACTACGAGATTATCTCAGGGGAAAGGCGTGCAAGGGCTTGTTTATCTCTGGGACATAGTAGCATTTGGGCTTTGGTAATAGATTGTAGCCACAGTAAAGCTGCTATAACCTCCCTAGTAGAAAATGTTGTCCGTAAGGATTTAAACTGTCTTGAACAGGCTGAGGCAATGCGACAGCTTATTAATCTACATAATAGCACCCAAAGCCAGTTAGGTGCACTACTAGGACTTAGTCAACCAGCTGTGGCTAATAAACTCCGTTTACTACAGCTACCTACTATTATTCGCTCTAAGCTTATACTACATAATCTTTCTGAGCGTCATGGCAGAGCCCTACTGCGACTAAAAGATGAGAAATCCCAACTTAAAGCTCTATCGGTTATTATTGACAAAGGCTATAACGCCCACCAATCCGACCGATATATAGATAGATTACTTGCTAAAGACTCCGATTATAAGGGATCTACAGTGATTTTCGGTGCTGATATTCGTATTTTTATGAATACACTGAAAAATGCTGTAAACTTTATGAAGGAAGCCGGTGTTAATGTGGATACTAATCAGTTTGAGGAGGAAGACTACTTTAATGTAGTTGTTAAGATCCCCAAAACTGCTGTGTATAAGGATTTATCACCTAATAACTCTAATATAAAGAGCCTACAAACTACCTCATTGTAGGACTTTATATATACATTCCCGTGCTATGGGCAGTTATTGCCACTTTAACTGCCCTCTGCTGTTATTTCTCTGGTGTTCTTACTATATGTTATTACGCTAGTTAAATATATACCTCTTTCATACTACTTTCTCTTTTGTGGTATAGTAGCCTTAGAGACACTACTGCTATTTTATCACCCTCAGCCTATATGTTCCAAAATTTTATTATTTAATATTAGGTGGGTATAGTGTATATATAAATTACACACTTTTTTTCCATCTAGCAGACATTATTGAATCTTACAATTATATAGGTTGTAGAATAACACCCCTAGCTGATACTTAGCTAGGGGTGTTATTTGTTCCACGTGAAACATCAATGTCGAATTATAAGATATAATGTTCCACGTGAAACATTTCTATGTTTTTTAATAGAAAGTATTTGATTTTTTACTTTAATATGCTATAATTACAGTATTAGTTAAAACTAAAATTAATATAAGGGCATGGTGGAACAATGGGCAAGATAATTGCAATCGCCAACCAAAAAGGTGGGGTAGGTAAGACTACTTCAGCTATAAATATAGCAGCCTCTTTAGGTTTTTTAGATAAAAAAGTCCTTCTAGTGGACATAGACCCTCAAGGAAACGCCACCAGTGGCTATGGAATAAGCAAGAAAGAAGTAAAAACCTCCTCCTATGATATGCTAGTAAAGGAAATACCCACTGAGGAAGTTATCCTTAAAACCGAGTTTAAAGGAGTAGATATTATCCCGTCAACTATAGGTTTAGCAGGTGCAGAGCTGGAAATGATGGACAATCCTGATCGCAGTAATATAATTAAAAAGGCACTAGCACAAGTCAAGGCAGATTATGATTATATAATTATAGATTGCCCGCCATCACTAGGATTAATTACAATTAACGCCCTTACTGCTGCTGACAGCCTATTAATACCAATACAGTGTGAGTTCTTTGCACTGGAGGGATTATCCCAGCTAATGGCAACAGTAAGACAGGTAAAGCGCCTATATAATAGCCACCTAGACATTGAAGGTGTCTTATTTACTATGTATGATGGCAGGCTTAACCTAACCATACAGGTTGTAGAAGAAGTTAAGAAATTCTTCCCTAATAAGGTATTTAAGAATACAATACCAAGAAATGTAAGAATTTCTGAGGCACAGAGCTATGGACAGCCATCAATATACTTTGATAAATATTCCCGTGGATCACTGGCATATAAAGAGCTAGTTATGGAAATAATCAAATAAAAGCTAAATAATCCATATAATGAAAGGAAGGTAGTTATGTCAGCTAAAAAATCAGGACTAGGTAAAGGCCTTGATATACTATTTGAAGAGAATTCCTCCGACATGAACTCAGTATCAATGGTAAATATATCAGATATTGAGCCTAATAAGGATCAACCTAGACATATATTTAATGATCAGCCCCTAGAGGAGCTGGCACAGTCTATTAAAGAACATGGTGTGCTACAGCCACTACTTGTGCGACCTTTACACAATGGTAGCTATCAAATAGTAGCAGGGGAGCGCCGTTGGAGAGCTAGTAGAATTGCTGGCCTTACTGAGCTACCTGTTATTATTAAAGAGCTAACAGCTTCAGCAGCTATGGAAATAGCACTAATTGAGAATCTACAGCGTGAAAATCTTAATGTAATCGAAGAAGCACTGGGATATAAAAGCCTTGCAGATGATCACAAGATGACTCAGGAGCAGATTTCCAAAAGAGTAAGTAAATCCCGTCCTGCAATCGCAAATGCCCTAAGACTGTTAAACCTACCTAATATGGTTATTGAAATGATAAAAAATGATGATATTTCTGCTGGACATGGTAAAGCACTACTTGCCTTTGAGGATCATGAGCTTATTTCCTCCATTGCTAATCAGATTGTAATAAAGGATTTAACAGTTAGAGATGTTGAGCGATTAGCCCAGATGAAAAAAGCCGATCCTAAAGCAGAGGTTAAGGAAAAAACCAGCTGGGGAGATAGCTATATTAAGGAAGTACAGCTTGCACTGGCTAGCGAACTAGGAACTAAGGTTAAAATAACTCAAAAAGGCTCCAAAGGTGTACTAGCTATTGAGTTTTACTCTGAGGAAGAGTTAAAAACTCTAAGTAAACTACTGTCAAAATAATATTATATAAAAGGAGAAATAAAAAATGTTAGATATTAAACTAATAAGAACTGACGCTGAGAAGGTTAAACAGGCTATGAGAAACCGTAATAAGAATATGGATAGCCTAATTGATGAGATTTTAGAGATAGACAAGGATCGCAGAGAGATTAGCTCCCATGCAGACGGTCTAAAAGCTGAGCAGAACAAAGCAAGTAAAGAAATCCCAGCAATGAAAAAAGCTGGACAGGATACCACAGAGCTAATGGCTGAAATGAAGATTCTATCTGAGAAGATTAGAGAGTGTGATGTTAAGATTTCTGCATTAGAGGAAAAACAGCTTGAAATTCTACTAAATATCCCTAATGTTCCTCATGACTCCGTACCAGTTGGTGGTGATGAGCATGATAATATCGAACTTAGAAAGGTTGGAACACCTAGAGAATTCCCATATGAGCCAAAGGCACACTGGGAAATTGGTGCTAACCTAGGTATACTAGATCCAGAAACAGCTGGTAAGGTAACAGGTGCAAGATTCCATTTCTATAGAGGTTTAGGAGCTAGACTAGAAAGAGCTATAATCAACTACTTCCTAGACACCCACACTTCCAGAGGATATACAGAAATTTTACCTCCATTTATTGCTAATAAGCATTCTATGACAGGTACAGGACAGCTTCCTAAGTTTGGTGAGGATATGTTTAAGCTAGAAGGCCTAGACTACTACCTAATCCCTACAGCAGAGGTACCAGTAACTAATATGCACCGTGAAGAAATCATGGATGGGGCTAACCTAACTACTAGCTACTGTGCATACTCTGCTTGCTTTAGAGCTGAGGCTGGCAGTGCTGGTAGAGATACTAGAGGTCTAATTAGACAGCACCAGTTTAACAAGGTTGAGCTAGTTAAGTTTGCTGACCCTGCTACTTCCTACGAAGAACTAGAGAAGCTAACACTGGACGCAGAAGAAGTGCTAAAAGGCCTAGGCCTTCCATACAGAGTAGTTGCTCTATGCAGTGGGGATATGGGCTTTAGCAGTGCTAAAACCTATGATATCGAGGTTTGGATGCCTTCCTACAATAGATATGTTGAGATTTCTAGCTGTAGTAACTTTGAGGATTTTCAGGCTAGACGCGCTAATATTAGATTTAAGCATAATATTAAGGATAAGGCTCAGTTTGTACACACATTAAACGGTTCTGGTGTGGCTGTTGGCAGAACAGTAGCTGCTATCCTAGAAAACTTCCAGAATGATGACGGTACAGTTACCATTCCAGAAGCTCTAGTGCCATATATGAGAACAGATGTTATTAAGAAATAATACAATGTGTATATAATCAATATTACAATAAGTATAATCAAGAATTCTATATCAATTGCTGTAGTGGTTTCCCTTGCCGAATGCGAGGGAAACCACTGAATATAATTTCACCCCAATATTTGATAAAGAGCCTAATCAAAGAAGTATCTAAAAGACTTTATAGTCCTATAGATACTTCTTTTTTGGCTATTTATAGCTGATATATAGTTATTATTAAGATTATAAAAGCAAGTATTATAACTTACACAAAAATATTAAATCAATGAGGATTTAAGGCTACTATGCAATTAGCATAAGTAAAAACTACACTTTTGTGAAATTAGTAGATTTTACCAAATTAGTATAAAAAAGTATTGATATGCCATAAAAAATAGTATATACTGTGAGTGGGATATATTTTTAACAAACTATTTATTTGAAATGTAAGGATGTTTTAAGGCTTTTAGCTCAAAGGGAATAAAATTTTCCTAATGCCCGTTTATTGGCATTGCAAAATAGCCTAAAACATTGCAAACAGAGAGAAAGGAATGGTCATAAACATGAGAAGAATTATTTTTGCACCCAGCAGATATATTCAAGGTAATGGCGAAATCAAAGAATTAGCAACCCATGTGGCTTCCCTAGGCAAGAAACCTTTTATTTTAGTTGACCCTTATATTTTAGAAAACTACGGCGATTACATTAAATCTAGCTTTACAGAAGATGTAAAACTAACTGCATTTACTGGTGAGTGTAGCTTTATTGCTATAGATAATTTAGTAAATAATGCAATAGGTGATGAAGATGTTCTTGTAGGTATTGGTGGTGGTAAAACTATTGATACTGCAAAAGCCGTTGCAATAAAGAAAAATATACCTATGATCATCTGCCCTACAGCTGCTTCTAGTGATGCACCTTGTAGCTCTTTAAGTGTTGTTTACACCGAAGATGGCGTTTATGAAGATGTACTATACTACACAAAAAATCCTGATATAGTATTAGTGGATACGGATATAGTTGCTAAAGCTCCTGCTAGACTTCTAGTTACTGGTATGGGTGATGCTCTGGCAACATTTTATGAAATGAGAAGCAACTACCGTGCTGATAAGAATGTTATTGCCGGTGGTAAAGTGTCAAGAACAGCTTATGCAGTGGCAGAAACTTGTAAAGATATTCTACTGGAAAAAGGCTATATAGCACTACAATCAGCTAAGAATAAGACTTTAACTACAGCTTTTGAAGATGTAATTGAAGCTAATACATATATGAGTGGCCTAGGCTTTGAATCCGGTGGTGTGGCAGTTGCCCATGGAGTTCACGATGCACTAACTATACTAGACGAAACCCACCATCTTCTACATGGGGAAAAGGTTGCCTTTGGCACCATCTGCCAACTAGTAATAGAAAATGCACCTAAGGAAGAAATCACAGAAATTATTGATTTCTGTAAATCTGTAGGACTGCCAACTAATCTTAAGGATTTAGGTATTGTTAGTGATATAGAGGAAAAAATCAGAAAGGTAGCCCAGACCTGTGACAATCCACTAGGACTTGTGTACAACTGCCCATTTGAGGTTACACCTGATTTAATCTACGGAACAATTATGACCGTAAATGAACTAGGTAAATAATTTTTATACAATAAAAAACACAGCCATTTCAGAATACACTGAAATGGCTGTTATTTATATTGTTTATTTAATTTATACTAGTCCTAGTTTTGCCTTTTTCTCCTCTAGGATTTTCTTATAATCTGAGGCAGTTCTACCAAATATATCTGTTGTTTCTCCAGTAGCCCCCATAGAGATTAGTATTTCTATTGCCTTAGTAAAATCTTTCTGATAGGGTAGATAGTCCCTTTGTTGGGGTTTGGAAAATTTTGTTAAGTCTATAGTCTTCTGTGCCAGTCTAATATAGCAAGTAGAAAGCAAATCACGACCGTACTCATCTACACTGTTAATCCCATTAGTTAGAGCTTTTACAAAGGTCTGTAGTCTTTTTTTATTGCCGTATATTTTAGGGTAGGGGGCTAGAAAATCATTTAATATAAAATCATACTGCCTAGTTTCTAGGTAGTGAGGTGGTATGGTGGGCAGTTTCTCTGGATATAGCTGACCTATTGCAGTTAGAGTTTTTCTATAGTTATACCAGTTTACATTATTATACAAAAAAAACTCCATATCTTCGCCTTTGTGGTATTTCATAAGTTTTTCAAAGGAAAAAACAGGGGCAAAAACACTGCGCTCATTGCCATTTACATCTACATTTTCTTTGAAAATATCATAACCAGCCTTTACAAAGGCAGCAAAAATTCTATCCTCTAAATCCCCACCAGTGGCGTAGTTAATAAGTAAATTCTTTTTTGGTAGCTCTATGCCCTCTCTTGATAGCAAGAACTCTACCATTTCCACATTATTATTTTCATGGGCAAACATAAGGGCTGTATAGCCTTTATTATCTACTAAATTTATATCTGCACCTAGCTCTACCAGCTTTTTTGCAAAGATATTTTCATAGTTATCATAAGGTTTACCTAGAAATTCACACATACCTTTAGCTGATTGGGTCATAAAATTCATTAAAGCTGTTCTTCCATATTCGCTACGGCTATTTATACCACCCTTGGAATTTAAAAGCTTCATTAAATCATCAAAATTACCAGCACCACTTGCTTCAAGAAATTCTTTATAGCTATAATCTAATTTATTTTCCAAAGCTACACCCTCCTATAAATAGTTTCTTATGCTTATTTAAAATACAGGTCGGTAGTTGGGAATTTAGGCTCACAGGTGCAGTTTATACCTAGCTTTAAAAATACTGAGCTATCTGCTGCTGTAATTATATCAGAACTATGTGCCTGACAGCCCCTGAGCTCCACTAATTTCTCCATTGCTGCCTTTGCATTACCATCGGTAGCTGCTGATATAGCCAGTGCTTGTAGCACCTCTTCAAGCTTTAGATTAGGGCGTCTGCTACCTAGGATTTCTTCCTTCATCTTAACTATAGGGGAAAGTACCTCTGGGCTTATTAACAGTACATCTTCCTGTATTTCTGCTAACATCTTAATGGAGTTAAGCACTGCTGCTGCTGTGTCATTCATCAGATTAGAGGATTTACCTGTGGCAATTCTACCATCGGCAAGCTCTATTGCAACTGCACTTGTATCTTCTTTCTCTGCTTTCTGAGTAGCTGGTAGCACCACTGCTCTATCCTTAGTAGAGATATTTAGATTGCTCATTAGATACTCTATTCTCTGGCAAGCCTCTGCATCACCTCTGCCTGTTTTGTAATCACACTGGGCACTGTATAGTCGGCGAATTATCTCCTGACAAGCTGCATCTTTAACTGCTTCATCATCAAAAATTGCCTTGCCTATCATATTTACTCCCATGTCAGTAGGGGATTTGTAAATTTCTTCACCTAGTATTCTATTTAAAATAGTTCTAACTACTGGGAATGCCTCAATATCTCTATTATAGTTAACTGCTGTTTCGCCATATGCCTCTAGGTGGAATGGATCAATCATATTTACATCTTTTAGGTCTGCTGTTGCTGCTTCGTAAGCCACATTTACTGGGTGATTAAGTGGTAAACTCCATACTGGAAAGGTTTCGTACTTAGCGTAGCCAGCCTTAACCCCTCTCTGCTGTTCATGGTATAGCTGGGATAAACAGGTACCCAGTTTACCACTGCCTGGCCCTGGGGCTGTTACCACTACCAGTGGACGGGTAGTTTCAATATATGGATTAGCTCCATAACCCTCTGGTGATACAATCACATCAACATTGGAAGGATATCCCTCTGTTAAACTGTGGATGTATACTTTTTCCCCTCTCATCTCCAGTTTTTTACGGAAGATGTCTGCTGCTGGCTGTCCTGTAAACTGGGTAATCAGTACCGAGCCAATATATAAATCCATCTTTCTTAAACTGTCAATTAATCTTAGTACATCCATATCATAGGTAATACCAATATCCGATCTTACCTTGTTCTGCTCAATAGCCTTAGCACTAATACATAGTATAATTTCTGCCTGATCCTTCATCTCATGAAGCATCTTTACCTTTGCATTTACATCAAACCCTGGTAATACACGGGATGCGTGGTAATCATCAAATAATTTACCACCAAATTCTAGATATAATTTGTTGTCAAAGCGCTCTATTCTCTGTCTAATCCTTGCCGCTTGTTCTTTAATATACACTTCATTATCAAATCCTGCTTTAATCATGGTGTAATCCCGCCTTCCTTGGTTTTTTAATTTATTATAATGGCTAATTATAGCACACCGACCCATTTATAACAAATAGAAAAAATCGTAACTATTCTGGATTTTTCAGTGCATTTTTGCAGAAAAATCTATATTTCACCCATTACCCCTTGACATTTCCTATAAAATATGGTGAAATATATTAGAACCCCTACAGGCTATATACTGGCCTTAGGGTTAGTTTCTTTGTGTATAATTTATAAAACCATCGCCTATAGGGCGATTTTTTTGTATATGGGAAAAACCATAGTAACAACACTCCATTAACCTCCAAATCTGAAATACCCTAGTAAAATAAGAAAGGATGCTATTTATGAACTATTTTGACCTACATGGAGATACTTTATCAAGGCTTTACTTTAATCTATATGGGGAAACAGGGGATTTATATAAGAACAACTGCCATATTGACATTACAAGACTATTGTCCAATGGCTATACAGCACAGGTTTTTGCAGGATTTTTAGACATTAACTACCCCCATATTAGCTCCAGCCATTATGAGGACATCTGCTTAATGTATGATATGCTGGACAAAACCATAGAAGCATATCCCCACCAAATAGCAAAAGCCACCGATTATACTAGCTATATAAATAATAAAGAAAAATCTCTGCTATCTGCCTTTATATCCTTAGAGGAAGCTGGGGTATTGGTGGATAAGGCTGAGGATATTAAAACTTTAATGGACAGGCTGACCCATCTACATTCTAGGGGGCTAAGATTTATTAATCTTACTTGGAATAACGAAAACCACCTAGCCTACCCCAATATTAATAGTGAATTTAGAGCTAAGGGCCTTAAGAAACTAGGTTTTTCCCTAGTGGAAGCTATGGATAGTTTAGGAATTGTGGCTGATGTTTCCCATCTTTCTGACGGTGGTTTTTGGGATATTATAAACCACAGTAAGCGCCCTCCTATTGCCACCCATTCTAATGCTAGGGCTATAGTGGATCACCCAAGAAATCTTGATGATAAAATGATTAAAGCCCTAGGTAATAAAGGTGGAATAATGGGGTTAAACTTCTGTTTGCCTTTTGTACATCCTACTAAGGACTGCTGTGAAATAGAGGATTTAATCACCCACTGTAAACATATTATAAATGTAGGTGGTAGGGAAGTTTTAGCTTTAGGGGCAGATTTTGACGGTATTGGTAACAAGCTAGAGGTAGATGGAGTAGGGGAGATAAACAAACTAAGTGAAGGTTTAGAAAAAGCTGGTTTTTCCTATGATGTTATTGAGAATATCTGCTATAAAAACTGCGAAGAATTTTTGAGGAGGGTTTAGGGGTAGGGGAAAAACCTAGCCATGCCCTAAATTATTATGTTTAATTAAATATCAATGTTAAAAACAACCACCATCTTGCAGTTTTACACATTCTGCAAGATGGTGGTTGTTAATTATTTTATTATGTAGAAAGTTTTCCACCTGTGGAGATTATTTATAAGTGAATAGTGTAGGAGTGGCTTCGCCACATATTTAAAATAGAAAATCGAAGATTTTCACCTTCATTTTTCATTTTTCATTCTTCATTTTTCACTTATAAATAATCGTAACAAAGTACAGATTATTTATCCTATATAAACTTAATCTTTTTACAAAGTGAGAATACCTTCATGGATATCTTAGCCATTATATCTGGCAGTACATCTCCCACCAAACTTATTACAAAGAATATCCCAAAAAACACAAATGTAAATATTACCCCAAATAAATTCCCACTATAGCTCCCATTAAAAAACATTATTATTGAGATGATAACTGTTATAACCATGCAGATTTTTGATAGGAAAGCTGTTAAGCCTCCCACAACTCCAAAAAAAGCACTTACAACAATCAGCGGTAGGGATATTAACCCTACAGCTATTTTTATTAGGAATAAAAATATATTTACTGGTAGCCTAATTATAAAAGGTAGTTTTGTTTTTTCCATTATTTTTACCTTTCCTTTCTATAAATAATGCTTACTGAATAACTGTGTGATAATCACACAGTTATAGGTCGCCACAATATTATGGCGATTTAAAGAACTCAGTCTGCCTGAATTTGGAGCTATACTCCAAATTCAGAGTGCAAAGTTTTTATAATAATGGATTAAAAACTTTGCACTTCTAAACACCCAAAAGCATATTAAATAAACCTATAAGTATGTTTTTTGGTTGTTCAGCAGACTTTAAATATAAACCTATAGCACAAGCTCCATATATACCGTCCCTGCTAAATCCACTGGGCTGTAAGGTGGTATCTCTTGAAATCCGTATTTTTTGTAAAGTTTTAAAGCTGATTTTAACACTGGTAAGCTGTCTAGGTACACCGATTTATAACCGATTTCTTTAGCATCAGATATAATTTTATCCATTAATGCCTCACCTAGTTTTCTTCCTCGATAAGCAGTTCTTAGATATAATCTTTTAAGCTCTCCATTTACCCCGTCAAAATCCCTTATGCCTACGCAACCAGCAGCTACTCCATCTACATAGATTATGTATAATCTGCCTTTAGGTAGCCCGTATTTCTTCTCTAGGTTAAGTAACTCATCATCATAGCTTTGTAGCTTAAGATGTTCTCTAGCTATAGGATCTGCCTCCATTAACATCTGGGTATACTCCCCAAAAAGCTCCTTTACTGACTGTAAATCCTCATAGGCTAGTTTTATCTCTATATTTTCCATTATTATTCTGCCTTTCGGTTTATTCCTCAGCTTCTTTTTGTGCCTTTAATATCATGGAATAGACAGCACTTTTCTTAAATCCAAAGGTAGTTGCTGCCTCCTTAGCACTATCAGAGGAGGACATGCCACCCTCAATTAAACTTAACCCCAGTGCCACTGCATCTTCTATAGTAGAGGTGGGAATATCCTCCTGAGATGCACCAGCAATTACCAGTACAAACTCCCCTCGTGGGGATTTATTCTCATAGTGGGTAATTGCCTTAGATAGGGTGGTTTTAAAAATCTCCTCGTGGAGCTTGGTAATCTCCCTAGCCACTGTAATATCTCTTTCACCAAAAACTGAGTACATATCCTTTAATGTAGCTAGCAGTTTATGAGGTGCCTCGTAGAAAATCAAGGTGTGATCATCGGCTTTAAGTTTATTTAGGTGGGCGTTTCGGCTGTTTTTCTTTACGGAAAGAAATCCCTCAAAGGCAAATCTACTGGTAGCAAGTCCACTGGCTGCCAGTGCTGCTATTACTGCCGAAGGCCCTGGTACAACCTCTAGCTGTACACCTTGCTGATGGCATAGTGCCACCAAATCCTCACCAGGGTCAGAGATACAAGGCATACCTGCGTCAGTTACTATAGCACAGTTTTCACCAGCCTGAATACGGCTGATTATATACTGGCCTTTCTCCCTAATATTATGCTCATGATAGCTTATCATAGGCTTTTTTATATCAAAGTGATTTAGCAGTTTTACCGTTACTCTAGTATCCTCAGCAGCGATAAAATCCACCTGATTTAACACATTTACTGCTCTGGGTGACATATCCCCTAGGTTTCCTATAGGAGTACCTACTATATATAATTTACTCATTTATCTATTATCCTTTCAGACTATTAGCCTTTAGTTTTATCTCCGTTGTAGTATATGCCTTTTAACTCCTGTGAAAATCCACCTGTTTCGTCCTGTACTATAAAGGGTGGCTCCACCTGTAAAAATGGCTTGGAGCCCTTCTTACCTTCTAGGAGAAATAACCAAGGTGCTGTGTCCCCACGCTTTTGTACAAATCGCAGTCGCTTAGGCTCTATGCCAGCCTTAACCATGGCATTCATTCCGTCATATAGTCGCTCTGGTCGCTGACATATACATAATCTACCACCGAATTTTAATAGTTTAGAGGCTGATTTTGCCACATCATCTAGGGTGCATAGACTTTCGTGACGGGCGATTTTATCAGCACTGCTTTCACTTATTATCCCTCTGTCCATAATCTTATAAGGTGGGTTACAGGTAACTAGATCAAATCTCCCAAAGGGCAGTGGAAACTCCCCTATATTATTTAAATCCCCTAGTAGCGGGATAAGTTTATCCTGTAGGTTATTTTCTGCAATACTTAACTTTAACTGGTCTATTGCCTTAGTCTGTATGTCCAATGCATAGGCAGTGGTAGGGGTGGTATTAGGCTGACGAAACCACAGTAGTGGTATTATTCCACAACCTGTACCAAAGTCACAAACAATGTCCTTACGCCTTGCCCCTGCAAAATCCGATAGAAGAAAGGCATCGGTGCCAAACTTATGATCCTTTGTAACAGCAATCTTTAGTGTATCTCCAAGCTGTTCAAATTTATACTGAAAATCCATCTCTATAACCATGCCTTTCACTGAGTTTACTGTGGTTTTATTTCATTGTATTTTAAAAATTATTATCATTATATTTTATCATAAAAATTTTGGTTTTACTATATATAAATAGGGAATAAAGGGTAAATATCGGTTTTTACTTTTACTCGTTGTAATATTTATGGTATTTAGTGCATATTGTATTGGATTTTAGGTGGTTTTTGGGGGTGTTGGTTATTTGCTCATGTCTATATGTAGATTACTGTTGTCCATCTACTCAGCCTTAAGACATAGGATTTCTATAGTAGGGTGGTTACTGTTGTTTATTAACTCAACCCTAAGCCACAGCACCTCAGCTAGGGGCGTTGCCCCATAGCAATATTATGGTTATCTGTTCACCCATATCTAACACATAGAACTATAGTTATAGATATTGGCTAGTATTATCTCTTAACTCAGCCTTATCCCACAGCACCTCAGCAGGGGGCGTTGCCCCATACATTTATTACTGTAGCCTATTTGTCTGCCTAATCCCCC